>JAGPNC010000043.1 GCA_018052565.1 Candidatus Shapirobacteria bacterium
CGGTTAGAATGTCAACGGTTAAAAGAATTTTTCGGTTTTTGCTTTTGGCGATTTTAATAATGGCCATTATAAGCTTGTCGCAAAGAACGGCGGATTTAGTGGGGCGGGCCAAAAAATGGCAGGAAGAGAAGAAAAATTTAGCCCAAATTGAGAAGGAAAACAAGGAACTAAGGGCTTATTTGGATTATGTTGAAAGCAATTCCTTTTTGGAAAAAGAAGCACGGAATAGTTTGGGGATGAGCAAAGAGGGAGAAATGATGATTGTTTTGCCCCACAAGGCAGAGGCAAGGGCCGAAACGACTTTTTCTCCTCCTTCTCCTGTTTGGCGGCAGTGGTGGGAGCTTTTTTTTGGCCGAAAATGATGTTTAGTTGCGGGGCCAGGGGTCGAACCTGGTCTGTGAGATTATGAGCCTCACGTGCTGCCGTACACTACCCCGCGTGTCACAAATTAGTCTTAATTTCCTGTTCTCACTTGCCCCAATTATAAACTTAGACTTTCCAAATGTCAATTTTTTTGTATAAGTCAAATACATTTGCGACATGCCTCCTTTTCCCCAGTAATATTATTAAAGAAGGGTTTTTAAGCTCGGGGAAGATTAAGAAGAAGCCAGCTTTTTGTTTCACAGGGATAGGCCTTGCCAAAAATTAGGGTCTTGGAGTAAAGATAATGCTCCGGCAGATTACCATCTTAAAAACTTGGTAAAATTAACAAGATTTGATAAAATAAAGCCAGTTTTTTAAATGAGGGCAGGGTAGCTCAGCTGGTTAGAGCAGGCGAATCATAACCGCCCGGTCGTCGGTTCGAATCCGACCTCTGCCACAGAGGCGTTAGCATTAAGTATATAATTCAAAAGTCAAAATTCAAAATTTAATCCGCCAGCTGGCGGATTGAGTTGTAGTTTTGAGTTTTGCGATTTAACATTTGAGTTTATCTTTTGTTTTTGAATTTTTACTTGTAATTTTGACTTTTAAATTTTAACTTTTGACTTTTTTAGGGGAGTTTAGCCATTTAGTAATTTAGCTTTCTTCTCCTTTGGTGTTATAATTAAGGAATGGGAGAAAAAAAACGGGTTTTTTCAGGGATCAGAGCTACTGGCCGGCTTCATTTGGGTAATTATTTGGGAGCGATGAAGGGAATGGTAGACCTACAGGATAAATACGATTGTATTTTTTCGGTTGTTGATCTTCATACCATTACCTCTCCTTATCAGCCGGCAACCCTGCAGGAGGATATTTATCAAGTGGTGCTTGATTATTTAGGGGCAGGAATTGACCCCAAGAAGGCCCATTTAATGATTCAGTCCGAAGTTCCATATCATGTGGAACTTGCTTATCTTTTGGGGACTATTTTTCCTGTTTCCCGTTTGGAGCAGCTGCCAACTTATAAAGATAAAAAGAAAGAACAGCCGGATTATATTAATTTAGGCTTGCTTTATTACCCGGTTTTAATGGCGGCTGACATTTTGCTTTACAAAGCCGAGTTGGTACCGGTGGGCAAGGATCAGGAGCCTCATTTGGAGGTGAGCCGGGAAATTGCCCGGCGGTTTAACCAGATGTTTGGGGAAACCTTTCCCGAGCCTCAGCGTTATGCGATTGTAGGCGAGATTGTTCCTTCGTTAATAGGAGAGGGGAAAATGAGTAAGTCAGTGGCTGGTAGCGCCATTTTCTTAACTGACAGCAAGGAGGAGATTAGGCGAAAAATAGCCCGGGTGCCGACTGATTTGGGGAAAGGGAAAGAAGTACCCCAAGAAGGTGGGGTGGCTAATTTGCTAGCCATGGCCGCTCTTTTTTTAGGAGAAAAACGGCGGGAAGAATACGAAAAGGAATATTTAGGAAAAGGGATAAAATATGCCTCTCTTAAGAGTGAGCTGGCGGAGGCGATTTATCAGGAGCTTGAGCCTTTTCGGCAAAGGCGACATTATTTTGAGGAAAATCCTGAAGCAGTGGCAGCGATCTTGAAAGAAGGGCGAGATTACGCTCTTCCCTTGGCCAAGAAAACGATGGATGAGGTAAAAGAAAGAATGGGGTTAAAATAAGATAATAAATTCAAAATGCAAAAGTCAAAAGGTAAAATGACAATTCAAAATTTAAAAGCAAGGCAAAGCTTTTAACTTTATAATTATTTTGACTTTAAGCCCGTTCGGAAAAAATCTGTTTAGTTCTTAATCATTTTGCTGATTTTAATAAGGATATGGCGATTTTTAAAAAGCCTCAAAAAAGAGGTTCAAAAAATAATACCAAGAAAGAGGAGGCAGGGAAGCCGCAAATTAAGCTTCCCGAAGGGGCTAAAAAAGTGGAGGTAAAAATTACCCCCAAGAAAATTTTCACTGGAATTTTGGGGATTTTTTTGGTGGTTTGGTTTTTTATTGCTCTTTCCGGCTGGGCGAAAAGCAATTTGGAAATTCCCCTCTCACAAGCAATTGCCGATATTAGAGAGGGGAAGGTTAAATCGGTAGAGGTAGTTGGCAATCAGATAAGCCTAATTTATAACGATGGTAAGTTAGCTATTGCCAATAAAGAGCCTCAACAAAGCTTAGTGAACATTCTTCAGGAGGAAGCGATTGACCCTTCAAGTCTGGACATTAAAGTAGTGGACCAGTCTTTTTCTCAAGTTTGGTGGGAGATTTTTATCACCTTTGTTCCTTTAATTTTAATTGGTGTTTTTTTCTATTTTTCTTTTAGACAAGCAAAAGGAGCTCAGGACTCAATTTTTTCTTTTGGCAAATCACGGGTCAAGC
>JAGPNC010000044.1 GCA_018052565.1 Candidatus Shapirobacteria bacterium
CAATTTAGCGCCGATGAAAACGGCCCTCTGGTTAAGCAAAGTTTTCCCTTTTGGGTTTTACCACTCAAATTAACGCTGGGATTAGTTTTGGGGCTGCTCCTGACTATTCTCGTCTGGTGGGAATTCCGAAAACGAAAATAGATTGTATCAATCCCTAATTATTCTAATTGCTCTAATTAACCTAATGAACAGCCAAGCGCCAAACACCAAAAAATACGATTTAGAAGAACGGACAGCTAAGTTTGGAGAAGAAATAATTAATTTTGTCAAGAAACTGCCCCGCGATGAAATAACCAAGCCATTAATTACCCAACTCGTAAAATCAGCCACCAGTGTTGGGGCAAATTTTTGTGAAGCTGATGATGCAGAAAGTGGCAAGGACTTTAAACATAAAATCGGCATTTGTAAGAAAGAAGCCAGGGAATCAAAACATTTCTTACGAATGATTGCCAATGCCGCTCCTGATTTTAAAGAAGAAGCACGCCGTTGCTGGCAAGAGGCAAAAGAATTAAATTTAATCCTAAATTCTATTTACCGAAAATTAAATTAATTTCCCCTGATTTAGAATTAGAATTTTGGTTTTTGGGTTTGGGTTTTCCTTAGAATAATTAGGTTAATTAGAATAATTAGAATAATTTAAAAAAACTAACTCATGTCATTTAAAAAGACCATATTTATTCCCTTTATTCTCCTGCCAACTATTTTTTCCCTCCTTTTTCTCCCCCATCCTGTTTTTGCCTCGCAAACTATTCTTTGGCAAAAAATAAGCGAAGAGGGGCCAAAAGAAATAATTAAGCCTTTAAGCCAAGAGGTGGCTATCTCGGCGTTGGTGGGACAGGGTATCTTTACGATCGAAGGCTATTCCTCGCCTAACGCTCTTGTTTTCCTCACCAATTCACAGGGAAACTTATCTCTTCAAACCACTAAGACCGACAATAATGGCTATTTTGTCTTTAAAAATGTGCTTTTGCCAGCCAATCCCGGCGAGCTTTGGTTTCAAGCTCGCGACCAAAAGGGTAATTTTACTACCCCGCTAGCCATTCCTCAACCGCCAATGGAAACAGAAAAAATTAAAGATATTCTCCTGCCACCTACTTTCTCCCAAACTAAAGGGCAAATAATTGCCGGCGAGAATGCTTTCTTATGGGGATATGGCCTGCCTAACGCCGCCGTTGAAATTTATTTATTCAAGACCCCAGCCAAAAAATGGTGGCAGATTTTTACCGGCCAGCCCGCGCTTGCTTTTGAGCCTCTTAAAATAGAGATTAAAACCGACCAAAGCGGCTACTTTGAAATAAACCTCCCCAACGCTGCTCGGGGGCGCTACCAAATTTTTGCCTCTTTAAAAAAAGAGGGGGAACCTTCTCCTAAGAGCAACAGCCTTTCTTTCCAAGTCGTGGGAAAATACGAAGCCTTTTGGCTCATCTTCAAAACTTTGTTGGCGCAACTGTCTCACTTTTTGAAAAAGATTGTCTCTGACTTGCTCTTCTGGATTGCCATTGAGCTGGTGATCTTAATCTACCTTGTCTGGAAAACAAGACAAAAAAATAAGCCAAGAATTAAAAATTAACCTTATCTTAAAAATTATTCTAATTGCTCTAATTGTTCTAATTGACCTAAAGAACACCCAAATCCCAATTCCCAAAATTAGAATCAACTAAAAATAATCCGCCTTGGGCGGATTGGGGTTTAGTATTTGGGATTTATTTAGAAATTCGGTTAATTATAATAATTAGAATAATTTACCCCGCCGGTGGCGGGTCAATGATGACAGTCACAGCGCTATCGTCATTCTGGCCCCGCCGTTTCAAAAGATAAATCTCACTTGGCTATTTTAAACTTACGGGGAGATTACTTGCCAACAATCAAGAATTTGTCCATAGAACCGACGGGGGGAAATCCCCTCCCAAGAGGGATCCCTCGCTAATTCGTTCCTTAAAATGGCAGAGATATTCAAGATAAAAGAAGCCAAAACTTGACAAAAAACCCCCATTAGTTTATGCTTTAAAAAATGGCCGAAGAGAAGAAAAGAAGCCTAACACCGATTTTGGCTATCGCCATTGTTCTAATTTTGGTAGGAGTGGCGATGTTCTTGTCCCAACAGAATATCATCTTCCGAGGCCAAGCTTCACCTTCGGCCACCTATTCCCTTGCTAATTCTTATATCTTCGGCTCCCCCCTCTCCGCCGCCGCCAATGGCAATGAGAAGATTAAGGTCAGTGTTTTTTTGCTCAACCAGCAAGGACTGGGAGTAGAAAAAAAACAGATTATCTTAAAAACCGAACCAAAAGAGGGGCTAAATATTGAGGCCAACCAACCGATAACCGATAAAGCAGGACAGGCTATTTTTTATCTTTCCTCTTCTACCCCCGGTAGTTTTAAAATAAGCGCCCAGGTAGAAGGCCAAGAATTCCCCCAAAAAATAGCCGTCCACTTCAGATAAAATAACTCCGACGGAGAAAATAAAGAGAGCCCACGAAAAGTTATTGTCACTTCAGCAAGAACCAAGATCCAAGGTCCTATGCTCAATTATTCTAATTAACCTGATTACTCT
>JAGPNC010000021.1 GCA_018052565.1 Candidatus Shapirobacteria bacterium
CCGGCCATTGCCCAACCGTCAAGGAAGCCAACAGCCCTTGTTGCCCAGCCGGGGAGGATCTTTGCGCCTGCGTTCCTCCTCCCACCCCCACCCCCACACCAACAAGAGCGGCCGCAAGACCAATCAGCCCCACCCCCGCTTCTGCTTCTTCAGACCCAGATGAGTTTTGTCGGAACAATAATGGGATGGAGGGATATTATTACAGCGATCCCCAGAAGACCTATTGTTTCTGGTGTGTAATCGAAGAAGGAGATATGCATGGCTACTGGGTCGACGACGAGGACTATTGTGAAGCAAATGAGTTTTGCCGAAACAACAATGGAGAGCAGGGAGCTTATTACGATAAGACAAGAACCAAGTGTTTTTTTTGTGGCACCGCGGAAACGGGCACTATATTTGGTGCCCCCATAAACAATCAGCGGTGCGAAGGAGGCGAGATTTGCCGAGAAAATGGATCGGGATTTTTTTACAACAATGATCTAACCAAATGCTATTGGTGTAAGGATGAGAATGGGATAATGAATGGTTACCCAACAACAAGAAAAGCGAACTGTTTTTGCCGAGAGGAAGCCCCAGGCTTTCACAATGCCACCGAAGATGGCAACCCCGTTTGCTATGAGTGTAAGAATGAGAATGGGCTAATGAGGGGTTACCTAACAGACCCAGGAAAATGTTCTTCTCTCACCCCCACCCCTGTTCCTGGCCAGGGAGTTCAGGGAAGCGGCGGGACAACGACAACATCTGCTCCCGGCGCCAATCCGGATTGTAATCAAGACGGAGAAGTTAACGCCGTGGATATTAGCTTAGTTGTCAATCACTTCAGGCGGGGAGGACAAGGTTGTGATCTTAATAACGACGGGGAAACCGACGAAAGGGATTATGGTATTATCATTGAATATCTCCAATCAATAATGGAGGCTGCCTTTTAAAAATCAGGGAAACGATTAAGAGAAGAAATGACCGTCTTATTATCAGACAAAAGACAATCAGGAAGCTATTCGCCATGGCAACAGAAATTATCGTCTTGGCGAGGATGAAAATCTTTTCTGATTATCTTTAAAAAACACTAACCGGCAAAAACGCCATGGAAAAAACCAAAGAAAAACTAACCAGCTTTTACAAAAAGAACCGCCTGATCATTTTTAGCCTTATTCTGATGCTGGTATCTCTTTCGGCGATGATCTTAGTCGGCAAAGCGGAAAAGAAAGCGGAAAAGGAAACCAGGATTCCTCTTCCTTCCCAAGAAGCGGCCATCTCCCCGACCGCCATTCCTATCCGCTTGCGCTTCTTCGCCGAAGAAGAGCCGGTTCTTAAGCCAGCCGCCACCTTCTCGCTGGCCATCATTCCCGATTCTCCTCTCCTTCTTTCTGTCTATCGGCTGGAGGTTCTTTTTGATCCCCAAATTCTAAGTGTCGCCAAAGTCTCCGGGGGCAGTTTTTTCAAGAACCCAACCATTCTAAGACAACAGATTGATAACAAGCAGGGGCGGCTAGACTTCTCGGCCGGGATTAACATTGAAAAGGAAAACGTTAACAACAAGCTGCCAAGCCGAGAGCCGCTAGCGATAATTGATTTTCTGGTTAACCCCCTTCTTCCCAAAGACCTTTCTTCCACCACCATCTCTCTTGGAGAAAAAACCATGCTTTATCTGGGAGGAGAAATAGAAAATCTCAACCGGGAAGAAAAGACCATCTTCGTTAATCTTGAAGCGAAAAGATAGGTCGCAATATTTTTTCGCCCTCCAATTAAACAGTTTAACGGAATTTAAGAAGCATCGACGAAAAACTCCTTCGTTTAGTTAACAACACCAATAAAAAAACAGGAAAATTGTTTTTTCTTGCCTTCCGGGAAAACATTTCAATTTTCTGCCATCAAAGACAATGCTATACTAAAGAACGATCATGACCAGTCATTTTTGGCGAACCATTAAAAATGGCCGGCGGTTATTGTCCCGGCAGCAGACTAACATTTTTTCCGCCGCCGCCACCATCGCTCTGGCGATGCTGGCTTCCGCCCTTTTGGGCATTTTGCGCGATCGGCTCCTGTATGCCCGTTTTTTTGCCTCCTCACCCCAAGAGCTTGACGCCTATAACGCGGCTTTTAAAATTCCCGATCTCCTTTTTCAACTGCTAATCACCGGCTCTATCTCGGCCGCTTTCATTCCCCTTTTTTCCCAAGCCTTAGAGAAAAAAAATTCCCAAAAAGCCCAAAAAATTGCCTCATCCCTCTTTAGCTTCCTCCTTCTTTCCTTTTTAGTTTTAGCAGTTGTTCTTTTTATTTTTGCCAAGCCCTTGTCAGGATTAATCACTTCTGGTTTTTCTCCCGACCAAATTAACCTAATGGCCAAACTTACCCGCCTGCTTTTGGCGGCCCAATTCTTTTTGGTTATCTCCAACTTTTTAACCGCGGTCTTACATGCCCATCAGTATTTTCTCCCTTCCGCCCTCTCTCCCATTTTTTACAACTTGGGAATAATTTTAGGGGTTATTTTTCTTTCTCCCGTCTTGGGCATTTATGGCCCCACCATAGGAGTTATTTTGGGCACCATTCTCCACTTTGCCATCCAGCTACCCCTTTTCAAACGTCTCAACTTCCCCCTGACTTTCTCTTTCGGGGACCTCTTAAGCCCCGAGAACAAAAAAACCATCTTTTTGATGATCCCCCGTAGTCTTGCCCTAGTTATTTCCGAATTTGAAGCAATTATTACTATCTACCTTGCCACCACCTTGGGTGAAGGGGTGCTTTCTCTCTTTTATCTTGCCCAACATTTAGCTCAGCTGCCGGTAAGGCTTTTGGGCGCTTCTGTGGGGCAAGCAGCCCTACCCATTCTTTCCCGCCAAGCCTCAAACCAGCAAAGCGGGGCTTCTTTTGGCCCCCTTTCTGCTTCACTTCTAACCCAAATCGTTTTTTTTGCTCTCCCTGTCGGCGCGCTCTTTCTCATCTTAAGAGTTCCCCTCGTCCGCCTCGCCTTTGGCGCCCAAGAATTCCCCTGGGAAGCAACCCTTTTGACAGGAAAGGTTTTAGCCGTTCTTACCATCAGCATTTTTACCCAAACCTTAAATGAAATTCTTCGGCGTTACTTTTATGTTTTTAAAGATACGGCCGGTGTTTTAAAAATTGACGGCTTGGCCACTCTCTTTTATTTTCTCTTCACCGTTCTGGTCACTAACCAAACTTCGTGGGGCATCTTAGGTTTGGCCGCCGGACTCTCTTTAGCCAATTTGTTCCGTTCCCTTGCCTTTATCTTTGTCTTAAATAAAAAAATTGGCCCTCTCTTCCCCAAGGAAAAAATTATCTCTTTTTTAAAAATATTCTTAGCGACCGTCCTCTTGGCTTTCTCGACTTGGATCGCCATGCATTTTTTAGATGCTTACGTTTTCGATACTTCAAGAGTTATCCCCCTGGCTATCCTTACAACTATTGCGGCCTTGGCGGGAATAATCACCTATTTCTTGACGGCCAAAGTTTTAGAGTTGGAAGAATTTTCCTCTTTTAGAAAAATGCTCCAAAAAAGATTGAAGCCGTGATAAAATTAAGGTAGAAATAATTTTGGCCTGGTGCCCAAGTAGTAAGGGAACTGTCTGCAAAACAGTTATACGCGGGTGCAATTCCCGCCCAGGCCTCCTAATAACGCTAATTTCAAGCTTAGTTTAAAAATCTGGCAACTCCCCCAAATCCTTTTTACCCCCAATTAGCCACCAGCGAAACCTGTAGCGGGTAACCCCTCCTTTGTTTAAAATGCTTTAGAGCATTTAGGAGAAAAAATGATCGCTTTTTTGCAACACCATAAAATTAATAATAATAGGGGGCGCAAACAAGGGACGTTCCCTTGAATTTACCCCCCCACCTCAGCGCTATATGAAGTCGGTTGCTCCCAGGAAACCAAGAAGTAAGACAGTTCACTTGATGATCTCCAGCGGCTCAATTCCTTGAAAATCTTTTTCGTCAATGGTAAAAAGCGAGGCCCGGTTGATAATTGCCGTTGCGGCAATCACTGCATCGGCCATTTCAATTGGCCTTTTTAAATCACGAGCAATTTCTCCAGCTAATTTAGCGATCTCATAAGAGTAAGGGAGAATTTTTAAGGGGGCAATAGTCGCTAACAGTAGTTGCTCCTTATTTTTGTTTTTAGTGCTTTTGCCTTCATAGAGCTCTTGAATACTAACCATCGAGATGGCAAGCGACTCCTTGGGCATCTTTTTAACTAATCTCATCAGACGAGATTCCCCTCTTGTTTGCCTTAGGTGGTCAATAATAATACTGGTATCAAGAATTACCATTTCTTTTTCCTGCTTAAAGAAGAGTCTTGTTCCATTTTCTTTCTTTTTTTCCTCAAAGTTTCCCAATCTTCTTTAGCCCAAGCCCCCTTGGTCGCTTTAAGCACCTCTAAATAAGCACTTTCCTTATCTATTTTGGGGATAATTTCTTCGACAGGATAAATATAAAGACCATTGCCGACAACCACCACATTAAGAATAGAGTGGGGAGAAATACCCAATTCTTCTCTTGCTTTTTGGGGGATAACAATTTGCCCTTTTTGATTAGCAGTGGTAATTGTTCCAATTTTCATACTAGTAATAATTTAGTATAAATAAAGCAGTCTGTCAAGCCTTGCTTCTTTATCATTCGCTTTTTATTTTTACAAGTTTTTGCTAAAATGAAATCAGTTTAAAATTAAGCTGATAACAAATTCTCTCTCCTAAAATAATGAAGAAAAAATGGCTTTTTGCCCCTATTATTCTTGTTCTGCTGGGCGTCATTTTCTACTTTTTCCGCAATCAAATTTTGGGAAAGAACGGCCTTTTGGAGATCGACACCCAACCCCAAACTATTATCTTCATTAACGACCAACAAGCGGGAGAAACCCCCTTCAAAAAGGAATTAACGGTAGGGGAAGTGGCAATAAAAATTTTTGCCAAAGACGGTGACTTTTCCCAACCGCTTTGGGAAAAAAATCGGGTAAAAATCAATCCCCATACCCTCACTTTGATAAATTACAATTTCCAAGATGAATTTCCCTATCAAAGTGGAGAAATGCTCACCTTGAGCCCTATCTCCCAAAAAAATAGTGCCACCCTGAAAATTATTACCCATCCCAATCAAGCAATCGTTAACATCGATGGCCAAACTAAGGGATACACCCCTCTTTTTTTGGAAAAAATCGAAAGCGGACAACATATTGTAGAGATTAGCAAAGCTGGTTACCGAAACTATGTTCTTAAACTTAATCTTAATGCTGGTTACGAGCTTGAGTGTCAAATCAAGCTAGCGGCCGAAAAAGAAGAAAAAAAAGGAGAAGAAGCCCTCCCTTCCGCCGCTCCCGCTCCCCGGCAAGAAACAGTAAAAATTCTTCCCACTCCTAACGGCTGGCTAAAGGTACGGCAAGGGCCAGGGACCAGCTTTCCGGAAATTGCCAGGGTCAACAGCGGTGAAGAATTCCCTGTCCTTGAAGAAAAAACCGGTTGGTTCAAAATCAAGACAAAAGAAGGGCAAGAAGGATGGATTTCAGGCCAATATGCCAGCCCCGTTAATTCTGCCAATAAAGAATAAAACAGGATGAGAAACTTGCTATCCCGCCTCAAACCACAAATAAAGACATAAAAAGAGCAAGAATTAATAGGGCCAAAAATCTACTCTTAGTCTATTTTAAGATGGCTGACGAGGAAAGAGTTTTAACCACACATAAAAAGCCGCCAAAATTAAAAAAACCATCACAAACGCATAAAATTTTTGCTGGGAATTAAGAAAAAGAGCCATCATCCCCAAAATTAAGGAAAAAAGCCAATAAAAAATAGCAATTTTAGGCTTTTCAAAACCCATGTCAAGCAGACGGTGATGAAGATGCCCCCGATCGCCCCAAACCGGAGAGTGGCCTGAGGAAACACGCCGTAAAATGGCCACAATCGCATCGGCAGTAGGCACTCCTAAAACTAAAATCGTCGTTGCTACTTTTGCCCCTGAGAGAATCGCCAAAACCCCTAAAAAAAACCCGGCCAGGCTTTTCCCGCCATAGCCAGGCATAATTTTCTGCGGGTAAAAATTCCATGGCAAAAAGCCCAAATACGCCCCGCCCACAATTGAAGCCAAAATAATTACCGGCCACTGGGTAATGTCAAGGGAATAACGTGCCCCCAAAGCAGCAATCACCAGACAAGCGATCACCACAAACCCCGGCAGCTGCCCGTCTACTCCCGATGACCAACCCACAATATTCATATTCCAGATAAGCCAGAGAAGACCAAAGAGAGAAGAGGCCACCCATATCTCCCGCCTCTGGCCCAAAAACTCAAAAACAATTCGCAGTTGATCAAGATGAATAATGCCATCAAAGGGGTTGCTAATAAAAGCAATGCCAATCCCTGAGGCAACCACTAATCCTGCCGCCAAAAAATTAGCTCCCAGCCGAAGATAAGGGTTAAGGTCAAAATGGTCGTCAAGCAGTCCTATTAAAAGCAAAACAAAAGCTCCCCCCATAATTCCCCAGAAATGCTTGTCGGGAGGCAAAAAAATTAAACCCGCTAAAAAAACCGCTAAAAAAATCGGCAGGCCACCGCCACGCGGCACCGGATAAGAATGAACTACCTTGGGATGATAATGATTCGCGGGATCATCGATACCAATCAGTTTGGTATGCCACGCTAAGTAAACGGTGGCCATCGTGGCTAAAAAGCTGATCATGGTGGCTATCAAAAAAGGAAGCCAGAAAAAGTTAACCATCAATTTTTCTCAAAGAATAGTAAAAATAATCTTTGAAAGCGTAAAAAAAGCTAAAAAGGCAATCAAAAATGCTGTCCAGGATAAAACTTCCCTTAAAAACGGCAACGAAACGAAAAAATGACTGATAAGAAAATTAACCGCCAAAATTAAAAAAGAAATGCCCGGAAGGATAAAAAGGAGAGAAGGGGAAGCTAATTGCCCGCGTCCCCGCGGTTGGCTATAAAAAAGAGGCACTTGGGGAGGAAGCTTGGAGTAAAAAAAGAAGACCAAGATTAACGAGGCAATAACCAAAAGCAAGTTCCCAAAAATTACCGGCGAAAACCATGTTTTCATTGTCGTTTGTACCAAATTTGTCCTCCCTCCTCCTCCCCCAAGAAAAGATAATTTTCCCCAAGGTAGAAAATTAAATCAAAAAAAGAAGGGGCATCGTCCAAAACAATGATCAAGCGAGGCGGTTTTTCTTTAAGGGCTTGGAGAGTTTCCTGATAAGCCCCTTTTTCCACCACATGATAAGAAACAGTAAAACGGCCAACAGGAAGACGACGAGAAAGAGCATAAATATTAGGATTGTTTCCCCAAACAAAAATGCGCTCTCCCTTGGGTACTTTTTCCAATACCTGAGAAGAAAGGGCGTAAGTCTGATTAACCCGGGAGTCAAACCACAAAAAATAAGCGGCTTTATCCTTTTGCCCCGACACCAATTCCAAAAAATTTTGGTAATAACCTCCTACCCGATAAAGGCGAAATCCATAAGTAAAAAAAGCCGCCAAGGAGAAAAAGAGCGGCAGTCCTAAAAACCAATTTTGCCGTATCGACCAATTCTTTTTTTGAAGAAAAAGTTTCGCGGTTAATAAAATAAAGGGGGCCACAATTTGCAAAAGATAATGAGGGTAAGGACGTGACGAAAGAAGGGCGCCAAAAAGAGCCAGTGTTAACCATAAAGAAAGAAAAAGAGACTCTTCGCTCTCCCATCTTTTCCTCCCCTTGAGAAAAATCCCCAAGAGCAAAAGCAAAATTATCCCCCGTGTGGTTAAGCCAAGGGGAGAAAAAGCGCCCCCTCCCCAAGAAAGTGCATACGAAAAATTAGCTAAAACTGCTGATTTAATATATTGAATAAAATTTCCCCTTAAAAGACTATATATAATAGTAATCAAGAATGGCAGAAAAAAATATTCTAAAAGAGGCAAAAGAATTTCTTTCACCTTTGTTTTCAAATCTTTTTTATCTTTAACTGAGAAAAGAACCAAAAATAAAAGGGAGGCGAAATCAAAAAGGGGAGGAAATTTAAAAAGAAACGCCAAGCCCATAAATAAACCTGCCTTTTTATATCTTTTTTGCCAGAAAGACAAAACCCCCGCAAGAATAAGACCAATAAAAAAGTTTTCGGCGTTGGCAATATTACCCTCGAGCGCCGGCAGACAGATTAAAACCGCAAAAATCGTGGTTAAAAGAAAATCAAGCCTCTCTTTCTTCGGGAAGAAAAGCTTCACCGCTTTATTAAAAAGAACAATCGTTATCAGGCTCCAAATCAATAAAATAAACTTTAACCAAAATAAGCTACCAGAGAGAGCAGAAAGGAGATAAATTAAGGGGGGCTTGTTATCGTAAATATCCTGATACAAAGACAAGCCCTGTCGTATTCCTTGCCCAATTGTTAGATAAATCCCTTCGTCGCCATACCAGTATGGTTCAAAAAGAGAAGGAAGACGAAGAAGAAAAACCAAAAGCAAAAGCCAAAACCATTTTTTGGGAATATTTTCCACTCCATGGTCAAGTTCTTGCCAAAAATTTTTAATTCTTTTCATCTTTTTAAAAAATAGTCTTTACTCTTTTTTAACTTATTTCAAAAAAGATGTCAATTACCCTAAACTTTTTCTGTCACCCGATACTCTAAATATTTTCCCAGCATCAGCCTTGTGTGGGCATCAATCCCGGGTAAGGCATTAAAAAAGAAACCCACCACCGGCATCAGAATAAACTCCAAGGGCAATAATGCCGCTCGCAAACGAGAAATTTCTTTTGGCCGCGGTGGCCGTTGTTTGGCACTTACCCAAATAATTACTCCTAAAAACAAAGTGGCCATGGTAAGGATAATACTGGAAAGGCGGGGGAGAGTATGACCAAGAGCCGTTTTGGAAAATTCCGGGTTTAGAAGAATAGGAATGTTAACCCCCAGGGTAATCACAAACCAATTCACCGGCCAAAGAAAATGATCTTTGATAACTTGAAAAACCCGAAAAACTTTAGTAGAAAAAGAAACTGTCTTTTGGGTAAGGAACTGCTTAATAATATAGGGATCATCAGAAGTGCCCCATGCCCAACGCTTGTATTGTTCATACTGGTTTTTAAGTGTTTTCCAAAAAGATTCTGACTCAGCGGCATCAACCCAGAGAGGAAGAGGAATCGGATCAACTTCTACCCGCCCCTCTTTGGCAAAAAAAGCCTTAAAAAAAACTCGGTAGTCCTCAGGAATAACTTGAGGATCCCAATAGCCAATTTCGTCAATTAATTTTAAAGACGCAGAGTAATTCTGACAGTTGATTAAGCGATCAGTTCTCACAATCAAAGCCATATTCCAAACCGTGCCAAAGGTGTTGGTTACCCTTGTCGCCGCCGGAAGGCGCCAAAAATTGTTATAAAACATTATCGCCGGCTGCCAGAATTTCAAGTACCGCTGGGGGTCATCTAAAAATTTGTAGGCAAGACAGGAAAAATGCTTTGGATGATAACAATGATCAGCATCACAGCTGGTAACGGTTAAATATTCAATTTGGTAGCCAAGCTTATCAACCAAATATTCTTTTGCTTTGCGCCCGGCATAATTTTCGTTAGAGCCTTTGCCCGCTACTTCTCCCGGCTTAAGCTCATGGACAGTTACCAAAAAGTGGCCAAATTTCTGCCCAAACTCTTTCTTTAAAGCTTTTACTTTAGCCTCTCTTTCTTCTTCATCTTCCTTTTTTTCCATTGCCAAAACTACCGTTATTTGCTTAAGGGGAAAATCTTGAGTAGCAATAGCTCGCAAGGTCCGCTGCAAAATATGAAGCGGCTCTTTGTAGGTAACCACAATAATAACGTGATGAACCTTTTTCCAATCGGGAAACATTTTTGCCTCCCCTAGCCAATCCATTACCTTTGCCGCCTCAATCTGGTAATGAGCCATCAGGCTGGTAATTCCCAAAAAAGCCGACTGATAAACCCAGTAAATATCAAAAACCAAAACATAATAGGCAACCGCTTCAGGGAAGATAAAAGAACCCCAAAAAGGAAAAAGAATTAAGTTCCAGGAAATAAAGCCGGGCAAAATTTCCAAAAGCCGGTTAATTTGTCGCTCGTAACGGGAAAAAAATTTTTTCATCTTTCAATTTTGGGAAAAAGCAAGGGCGCTTTTTCTAAATTCTTTTGGACAAAAATCTTCTTAACCGCCGCCGCGCTTTGGGGCAAAAAGGGCTCAAGAAGCGCAAAAAGACGGACAAACTTTTCCTGCGCTGGCGCTAAAATCGAAAAAAGTTTTTCTTCATTTTTAATTTTCCAGGGCTCGTTTTGGTTAAGATAGCGATCAATTTCGGCCGCTTCTCCCCTCAAGCTAGCCAAAGCTTCTCGCAACTGATACCGGCCCATCATTTCCCGATAGGTTCCCGAAGCCACTTCTAAAAAGTTCGGCCATTTAGCCTTTGATGACCAGCCACAAT
>JAGPNC010000022.1 GCA_018052565.1 Candidatus Shapirobacteria bacterium
TAGTCGGCAAAGCGGAAAAGAAAGCGGAAAAGGAAACCAGGATTCCTCTTCCTTCCCAAGAAGCGGCCATCTCCCCGACCGCCATTCCTATCCGCTTGCGCTTCTTCGCCGAAGAAGAGCCGGTTCTCAAGCCAGCCGCCACCTTCTCGCTGGCCATCATTCCCGATTCTCCTCTCCTTCTTTCTGTCTATCGGCTGGAGGTTCTTTTTGATCCCCAAGTTCTAAGTGTCGCCAAAGTCTCCGAGGGCAGTTTTTTCAAGAACCCAACCATTCTAAGACAACAGATTGATAACAAGCAGGGGCGGTTGGACTTCTCGGCCGGAATTAACATCGAAAAGGAAGCCCTTAACGACAAGCTGCCAAGCCGAGAGCCACTAGCGATAATTGATTTTCTGGTTAACCCCCTTCTTCCCAAAGACCTTTCTTCCACCACCATCTCTTTTGGAGAAAAAACCATGCTTTATCTGGGAGGAGAAATAGAAAATCTCAACCGGGAAGAAAAGACCATCTTCGTTAATCTTGAAGCGAAAAGATAAGTATCTACACCTTAGAGGTGATTTTATATTTACGCCTCTGGTATTGATAAGCTTATTAGATGCTAAAGAGTTTCCGCAGCTCTTCTTTGGCTTGCTCTAAAATTTCTTTTTGTTTGGGATCAAGCTTTTTCCGGCGCGGTTAATGTAGAAATTAAGCATGCTCATTGCCGACTGGAAAGGAAAGGCCTTTCGCCACCGGCTTTCCTCGGCCGATTTTTTCAAAGAGACAGCAATTTTGGCCGGATCCTTCTCGGTAAAAACGCCTTCTTCAAGATCCAAGGCGAAACTGGTTTTTCCTACTTTTTGCGCCCAGCCTTTTTCCTCCATCTTTAGTTATCTTAATTATTTTGGCAAAACGAGTAATAATAAGCAGGCTTTGGGAAAAGTGGTAAAATAGCCTTAATTATCTATGATGCTTTTATGAATCTTTCCGTGGGGATTGTGGGTTTGCCAAACGCGGGTAAGTCGACTCTTTTTAATGCTCTTTTGGGTCGGCAGGTGGCGCGGGCGGAAAACTATCCCTTTTGCACCATTGAACCTAACACCGGCGTGGTTGAGGTGCCCGATGAGAATTTGCCGGTTTTAGCAAAGATAGAAAAAAGTCAGCAAATAGTGCCGGCGGTGGTAAAGTTTGTCGATATTGCCGGTTTGGTAAAAGGAGCGGCCAAGGGCGAAGGCTTAGGCAATAAATTTTTGGCCCATATTAGGGAAGTTGACTTAATTTGCTATTTGCTACGAGCTTTTGTTGACGATAATGTGGAAAATGTTGGCGTCGGTAATCCCCGCGATGATTTGAAAATCTTGCAAACCGAATTGGCGCTTAAGGATTTGGAAACGATTAATCGCGTTTTGGAGGAAAAAGTCCACCCGGAAAATAAGGAAGAAGTTTTTCGCCGCCGGGTGGCCGAAAAAGTAGCCTCAATTTTAAACGAAGGAAAATTAGTAGCTAACTTTTCTTGGAGCAAGGAAGAAAAAGAAATGGTTAAAAGTTTTTTTCTTTTCACGGCTAAACCTAGCTTAGTGGTTTTAAATATTAGCGAGGCGGATTATCAGAAAATAGCTGAAATTAAGAAAGAATTTGCCGATCTTAATCCTTTGCTGATTTGCGCTAAAACTGAGGAAGAACTGACGCTTTTGTCGCCCGAAGAACAAAAAGAATATCTTAAAAGCTTGGGGGCAGAAAAATCGGGCCTGGAACTTTTAATTAAAGAGGCTTATGCCAATTTAGGTTTAGTTAGTTTTTATACTGCCGGCGAGAAAGAAGCGCGTGCCTGGACAATAGAGAAAAGCGCTAAGGCGCCGCAGGCGGCGGGAGTGATTCACTCTGATTTTGAGAAGAACTTTATTAAAGCGGAAATTATTAACCTTGACGATTTTATTGCCTTTGGCGGTTGGAAAGCTTGTCGGGCTTTGGGAAAAACCCGCTTCGAGGGCAGGGACTATGAATTTGTGGGTAAAGAAGTAGTGGAGTTTAAAATCGGAAGGTAAAATATAATAAACAGATGCTGATAATTCAATCATGGGTTAATGGTGTTATCTTAGTAAGAATATTATCCCTTCTCTTAAATTCAAAATTCAATCCGCCAGCTGGCGGATTGAATGCAAAATGACAATTCAAAAATTAAAAATTTTTCATTTTAACTTGTAATTTTGACTTTTAGTCTTTAACTTTGTTGAACCTAGGTTTTGTTAAAAGAGTCTCACCTCGTCAAAAATGATCCTGAAAAAAGGAATTAACGTCTGACCAAGAATTGGGCTTGAAATAACTAAGCGCAAGCCGTCAAAATGGTTTTATGAGAATCATAATTAACGACTCGCGTTTAACTAATATTAAACTGATATTAACCAATTGAAAGCTTTTTAAAAGGGTGAGCTGGGGTTAGTCTTTCTCCTAGACAACCACGATCAAGGATTCGCTCCTACCTTAGGAAGATAACCGGCTACTAGCATACCCAGTTGAACAGACTCATAAGAAAAGCCCAAAACAAAGAATTACAAAGGAAAAAATACCAAAGAGTCAATACTCACCGCATCTATAACTTACCCTCTATCTATCAAGCTTTTGGAGAAAACAGGTGAGGTTCATTTACACTTGTCGGAAAAAGCCACTAGGGAGATACTACGGCGGGAGAGGGAAGTCTGTGGTCAGCGAGAATATCAAACCATTGCCCAAATATCTCATGCCCATATCTCTAATCTCTGCCATACTCTCTTTGCAAGAGTTGCTGGCTTAATCATACTAAGGCAAGACAAGTGCCTATCGGTATTACCATGAAACCAGAAAACTATGGCCAACCAGGATCAATCAGGGTGGATACTGTTTCTCAAAGGAGGTCTTTCATATTAACAGCGTGGGTGAGATTACCCAATAGGAGATTGTCGCCTGTGCCCCCTAAATTAGTGAAGCCTATTATGGTTCTCGTCCTTGAAGACTTAATTAATCAATATCCCTTTACCATTTTTAACTTCCATTCCGACCGGGGAGGAGAAAATATTAACTACCAGGTAGCTGATTTATTCCACCGCTTGTCAATCGAGCAAACTAAGGGAAGAAGTAACCACTGCTATGATAACACCCTGGTAGAAACTAAGAATGGCAGTGCGGTGAGGAAAAACATGGGTTGGGAGCATATTCACCAAGCCCTAGCAAACGAGATTAATAGACACCATCAAAACTACTTTAACCCCTTATCTTAATTTCCACCGCCCCTCAGGCTACCCCACTCTTGGCATCGGCAAGAGAGGCAAAATAGAAAGATGGTATGAAGTCTACCAAGCTCTTTGTGAACGCTTAAAATCACTTCCTGGGAGTCAAGAATGCCTAAGCCTGGTATTTACCTTTGACGACCTTGATAAAATTGCCTACAGGGAAAGTGACAATCAATTTGCTCAAAAACTAAGAGAACAAGAAGATCAATTATTTAAGAAAATTAGAAGATATGATGGTTGTGCCGGTTTGCGCTGAAAGTAACTACAGGACTATTTTTCAATTAAGCAGGACTCTTCTTTCCTTTTAATTATCTTTGGTATGGTGATCAACAAAAAAGCCCCAACAATGAACGAGAAGTCTCCTAAACCATAATAGAAAGTCAGCTGCAGTGGTTTAGACAAAAATGAAATATCCTCTTTGACGTCGCCAAAAAGATCAAGCGGGTAAGAAATCCTTAATAAAATATCCTGAGTTATGTTTTTCAAGAAGTGAATGAGAATAAAAATATACAGAAACATCAGAGTTAGCCGCCAGATTCTAAAAACAAGTTTCTTCATTTGTGCCTTATTTTTTGGAATCCTTTTCAATAACCATTAAATAACCACTTGATCGTTTGGCGTTAATCGCCCAGGCAGGTAATAGCAAGTCATTCTTAATCACATATTTACCCTTATTTCCAGGAAGATCTGGATCTAAAACACTTATTTCTTTCCTTTCGATTCCATTAACAACTAGGAAATGCCCATTATCCCAGTTCCTCCAGTAGCGATTCAAGGCAGCCGTATTGATGTTGATAATGCAAGGTATATCTTTGTTGATCCAGTTCTTAACAAGAACAATCTTGGGAAAATCCCATATAAGGCAACCTCCCTGTGAAAGGTATCTTTTCCAGCTTTCAAAAGTCATTCTGTCGCTTGGACGAGGTTTTATTTTCTGAAGATGACCCTTTTTTATTCTTGATCCAAAATCAATCCTTAACGGAGCAAGGAGAGGTAAATGGAAAGTGTAAGATGTAACCTTATAGCCACGATTCAGCGCTATAACCCCCAAATCTGTAAGGAGAGTTCCGAAGCTGTGCATTTTGAGGTTTTCAGATAATTCTTTCTCCATTAGCTGTTCTCCTAAAAATTCAAAAACCATCCGCAAAACCGCCAAACCGCAAGACATACTTTTTCCTTGTTGATAATGATGGACATTTGGCTGCATAGCTCTTTTACCAAGTATACCTTTTTCTGCCAAGAATTTGTATATATAATGGTGTTGTGCCAACACATTGTCTCCACTCCAAGGGCCTAATTCCACCACCGCCTCATCTAATATAATCGGGCGAGCAAAACGTATTTTATCATCACCCTCTGGTGGTTTTCTCTTTAGATATGGGTAGGGTGTTTGATAGTCTAGGGCTGAATACTCCCGAATATTGTTGTCGTAGTAAAGATAGCTCAAAGTTTCCTCCAAGATTTTGATCTTCAAGATTCTGGGAATGGAGAACTCTCCATCATCGGCCCGGGGAGATCTTTTTAAATGAGCATTCTCTTCCGGATGACTCTTGCAATTCTGGATCAACCTAAAACCAAGACCGGCAATCAGTCTTCTTAATTCTTTTACCTTAAGCCACAATTTACCGCCAAACTCTTCTCCATCATCAGCGGTAAAGATGATCTGGTAAGTTACTCCGCGGGATCTTAACCAGGAGATTACCCAAAGATACCAGCAAAGACCATTAGCCCATAATTTTTTTTGGGAGAAGCCTATGAGCTTAAACCGGCAGGTGACATCCAGGGCTCCCCACTGATAGTTGGGAATCCCATATTGGTCAAGGTAAATAATTTGTTTTTTGGCTGAAGCTTCTTTATCTCTAATAAACTTTGCCTCCGCTTGGACAATCTCAAAAGGTTTGATAAACTCCCTTTTTCCCTTTCTCCCCTTTCTTCCCCTGATGGAGCAGATAATCCTTCTCCTGTTCCTTCTTAGGAGATGACGGATAGTCCCCGGGGGACAAGAATCTTCTCATACTTTAAAAGATACCCTGATAACCTTTCTGTCCCTAAAGGGGTTTTGTTCTTGGCCTTGATCGTCTTGTCTTTAACCTTGACAGGAGTCTTGTTTGGTTGGCGTTTGGGAATCCCTGGCCCTTCCTTAAGGTTTCCCTCCCTCTCTTTCCCAATGATGTCATAAGCCACTCATTGGTTAAGACCAAAGGTCCTGGCAACATCAGCAATATCACCTTTGTTTGTGTCTAAATACTCCAAGACCACTAATCCGGCTGCTTCAGGGTTAACTCTCCTTAAACTCTTGTAGTTAATCATTACTCCAAGATTCATACTCTTTTGCCTCCTTGTCAAAACTGGCCAAATTAATGCCTGCCAATTCTAACACCTTCTTAACAAAAAAAACTGTAATCAAATCTTAAAAGCTGTATAGCCTGCCCGCCCTCACCTCGCCGGCGGGCAGGCGGCGAGGCAGGCCTGTCCTGGACGCCGCACAAAGTAAGTTTTTAAGCTTAAAGAAAGTTCTAACATTTACCATGCAGTTTTACCATTTGACATTTGCGTTTTGAGGTTTGAAGGATTTGGTTTTCGTTGTTAATTTTAATTATGATTTTTTAGTTATGCTATACTAAGTTTGAATTAATTTGTACTTTCATGCTCGAGGTCATTAAAAGGCGGCGCAGTGTGCGCGCTTATCAAGAAAAACCAGTTGAAGACGAGAAGGTTTTAGAAATTCTTAAGGCGGCGCAAATGGCTCCTTCCGCGAACCACCGCCGGCCGTGGGAATTTGTGGTGGTTAAAGATAAGGGCTTGAGGGAGAAATTAAGCCAAGCTTCTCGCTGGGGCAGTTTCATTGCCCAGGCACCGGTGGCTATTGTTTTATGCGCCGATGAGGGAAAATCACGGGAATGGTTGGAGGATGCGGCGATTGTTGGTGGTTATCTTTATCTTGAGGCCACAAATCAGGGCTTGGGAACTTGTTGGGTACAAGTTCGCGACTCGAAAAGTTCTCAAGGCAAACCAGCAGAAGAGGAGATTAGAAATCTTTTGGGAATTCCTCAAAATTTTCGGGTAATCGCCATTTTTCCTCTTGGCTATCCAGCTGAGCAAATAGCACCCCATCAGGAAAGTGAGTTTGACCAAAGCAAAGTTCATGAAGAAAAATGGTAAGAAATAAATGGTTTCTTGTTTTTGAATTACTGCTTCTTTTATTGGCAATGGTGGCGGTGGTAAGTGTTCAAAAAGGGAATCCCCACGTTAGTTTTCAGGTCCAAAGTCAAATAAAAAAGTAGAGGGAAGGTTTATCTTTCTCCGATACAATATATAATATCGCTTATTTAACATCTCGTATCGGTTATTTAAAACATCTGCAAAAACGAGCGGGCAACCGTTTTCGGATCTTCTTTGGCAGTCTTTAAAAGATTTCTCGCCGCTTTTTTAAAACAATAAAATCTTTGGGAAAGAGAAACATCTTTTCCCTTAAAAAATAAACTTCCCATTAAGGATTTCCAGCTTATAGTGGCGAAGCGATGGTTATCAGGAATTACTTCCTGAAGAGCGGAGATGTCATTCAAGGCGTCTATTAAGGGGCCAAGTTCTTTTTGGACTAAGCCCCTTCTATATTCAAGAACTGCTTTAGCTTTCAAAAAGCCGCCCAGCTCTTCGAATCTTTCTCTTCCTGATGTTTCTTTAATTTTTATTAGAACCCCGTTAATATTTGAGGCATTTATTTCCGGTTGGTATGGGAGATTTTCTAAGAGCCAATCATAAATTTTTTGCGATGCCTTGGTTATTCCTTCGGCGCTTATCTCTTCTGCCTTTCCAAAATTTCCTGCTGCTTCTTCATGCTTTATCCTGTCTTGGGTTATTTCTAGTTCCCAATCAATGGGATCGCCATGGATGGTTTGATGAGTAGCAAAGATAGTTCTTCCTACCGATGGCCATCTTCCAAAAATTGCCTTGGCAGCACTTAATCTTTGTTTTCTAACTTTTTCCCTCTTTGTTTTTACGGCCATCGTGTCCTCATGGACTTGTCCAATACGGAAAAATCCCGCTAGTCCAAGATCAACGGTTGTTTGCCCTTCGTTGACATCAATGCCTTTCTTTTCTCTTCTTGCAAGAGCATCGTTTAGCCTTTTTTGTGTCTCTTGGGAGGCCCAAACCCTAAAAAGCCTTTCGACTTCTTCATCGGCGGGATCGCCTGGTCTTCTTGCTTTTTGGCGGGCTATTTCCGCTTCTGCCACACTTTTTTGATAATCTTTCCGGAGCTGGTCATAATAAAAATTTACTCTTTCCTGAGGGCCCATATTGCGCCTAAACTTTTGTCTCCAAGAGAAAATATTAACAGAATTTCCGTTTTCTGATGACGAAATAGGCGCCCCTTCTTTAGACATATGCCCTATAATATGATAATTTTCTTTTAAAGTCAAGGCAAAAATGGTAAAATTAAAAAAGATGAAGTATTTTTTTAAAACTTTTGGCTGCCAGGCCAATTTAGCCGATTCAGAAAGAATCGCCTTAAGCTTAGAAGAAAAAGGGCTTGAGGAAACCATAAAGTTGGAAGAAGCGGATTTGGTGGTGATTAATTCCTGCGCCGTGCGCGAGTCGGCCGAAAACCGCGTTTATGGATTGGTTAAAAAAGCAAAAGAGGAAAATCCTAAGGCGAGAATTATTTTAACCGGCTGTCTTCTTTATCAGGGTAAGTCTTGTCTGAGGCGTAAACTGAGCGGGGTTGATTTGGTTTTAAAGAAAGAGTGGCCGGAATTTATTAAAAATAATTTTAAAGATTCAAAAAGCCAGCAGATAAGGAAAAGAGAAAGAGTTTTGGTCAAAAGAGAAGACGGTGACTACGCTCTTTTGCCGATTATGGAAGGTTGTAATCATTTTTGTACCTATTGTGTGGTCCCTTACGCGCGAGGAAGAGAGGTTTCAAGGCCAATGGGTGAGGTAATAGAGGAGGCCGAAGCGCTTGTTAATGAAGGTTATAAAAATCTTCTTCTTCTCGGCCAAAATGTTAATAGCTATCATCCGGATGAAACAGTGGGGAAAGGGGGCTCAGGGTTTAAAACTCCTTTTGCTGATTTGCTTTTTGCTCTTAACGAAATTGGGGAGGTGGAAAAAATTGCCTTTTTATCTTCTAACCCTTGGGATTTAAATGAAGAAATTATCAAGGCAATGGCCCTGCCGAAAGTGAGCCGTTTTTTCCATTTACCAGTTCAGTCGGGCGATGAGAAAATTTTACGGCGGATGAACCGAGGTTATACTCCTCTACAATATATTGAACTAGTGAAAAAAATAAGAAGAATAATTCCCGATATTAAAATTAGCACCGATATTATTGTTGGTTTTCCGGGTGAAAGCGAAGAAGCGTTTAATCATACGGTAGAACTTTGCCAAACGGTGGGTTTTTATAAAGCTTATTTGGCAAAATATTCCCCCCGTCCCGGTACGGCTGCCTACCGCCTAAAAGATGATGTTTTGCCGGCCGAGAAGAAAAGGCGTTGGCAAGTTTTAGAAAAATTAATTAATAATAGAAAGAAATAGGGGCTTTATTATTTATAATATTAGCTAAAGCAAAAGAAAGTAAGCGAAGAATGAGAAAAAAAATTTTGGCGGTTGTTGGCCCAACAGCAAGTGGGAAGACTGCTTTAGGGATAAGTTTAGCCAAAAAATTTGGCGGGGAGGTCGTTTCGTTTGACTCTCGGCAAGTTTACCAAGGGATGGATATTGGGACGGGGAAAGAAATTAAAAGTCAATCTGCCAGCTGGCGGATAAAAGTTAAAAATCAAAAAAAAGAAAAGTTTGTTGTTGGCTATTATTTAATTTCTGGGGTAAGGGTCTGGCTTTATGATGTGGTATCTCCCGACTATCGGTTTAATGCGGCGGATTATTATCGGGTAGCCTTGCCGGTTATAAAAGACATTTGGAGAAGAGGAAAATTGCCCATTTTAGTAGGAGGAACCGGTTTTTATTTAAAAGTTTTGCTTGAAGGAGCGCCTGCTTTGGGAACGCCGCCTGATTGGGAGTTAAGGGAAAAGCTAGAAAAAGAAACATTACAAAGTTTGCAGGATCAGTTAAAAAAAATAGCTCCCCTTCGGTGGCAAAAGATGAACTCTTCAGATCGGGCCAATCCGCGGCGGTTAATCAGAGCCTTAGAGTTGGTTCTTAAAAACAAGGGGAAAGAGGAATCATCGGGGAATTTTTCCGGCATTAAAAATGAATTTAATCTCGAGAAAAAGGGGGCAATTTTAAAGATTGGCCTCAAGGTGCCGCCTTTTTTCTTGAAAGAAAGAATTAATCGCCGGGTGGAGGAAAGATTGAAAGAAGGCTTACTGGAAGAAATTGGAGAACTTTTGGAGAAAGGGTTTAGCTTTGATAATTCATCTTTGGGGGAAACCCTGGCCTATCGGGAATGGCAGGAATGGTTTGAGGGCGAGGACCATTCGGAGAAAAAGAAGCAGGAAATAATAAAAAAATGGCAGAGGGATGAATATCGATATGCCCGGCGCCAAATGACTTGGTTCAAAAAGGACAAAGAAATTACCTGGTTTGACATTACTGATAAAAATTATCAAAAGAAAGTGGAGAAATTGGTAGAAGTTTGGTATGATAAATAAAAGTCAAAAGTCAAAATTCAAAAGTTAAAAATAAAAGTCAAAATTCAAAAGTAAAACAAAAACTTTTAACCTGCCTGCCGGCAGGCAGGCTTTTGACCTGAAATTTTGCATTTTGACTTTTGCATTTTTAATTTTTTACGGTGTCTAAAGAAAAAGATCTTTTTTTAAAACATTTATTAACAGCGCTTTTCGTTTTAGCGGGGGTGGTATTTTTGTATTTGATCCGCGATGTGCTTTTAATGGTTTTGGTGGGGTTTATTCTTATGCTGGTGCTTAATCCGGCAGTTTCTTGGTTAGAAAAATGGCACATTCCTCGGTTAATGGGGACGGTTTTAG
>JAGPNC010000007.1 GCA_018052565.1 Candidatus Shapirobacteria bacterium
AGCGCTGGGAATTATGTCCCAGCCACTATGGTTATATCTTATCCGTACGGCCGAAGAGGTTATTGATGGGGCAAGGCGTTACTTTATGAGTGCTGTTGACGCCAAGTTTAAGTTTGCCTTAACCCTGAAATACAAGAACATTACCGCCGCCATCAGGATTTAGTACTAAGACAAGGAGAAGTTATTGAATAGAGGCTACACTATTCCCGAGGGCTTTTAAGGCCCATTACTTTATCAAAAAAGCCTGCTTCGCCGGCAGGCAGGGAGGAATGTCGCATAAGTACTTGACCTATACAGGTACTTGATTTTCGTTAATAAATTTTATAGAATAGCACCATGTCAGAATTCGGAGTAGCAACCAAGGCGATCATCTTTAACACCAAATTGGGAAAATATCTGGTCCTAGAAAAGAGTGGTCTTGAGGACATTAACCCCAATACTTTTGATATGCCAGGAGGCAGGATAAAGTTTGGGGAAAAACTTGAGGAGGCAGTAATTAGAGAAGCTAAAGAAGAAACAGGGCTGGATATAGAACCCAGACAAGTCTTTAACGCGTGGACGTTTGTCAAAGGAGATAAAGATTTTCAACTAACAGGAGTTGATTTTTTGTGTTTTACCGAACAAGAAAAAGTTAAACTAAGTGAAGAGCATTCGGGCTTTGAATGGAGAGGTGCGGAAGAAATAATTAACGATGAAAAATATCCCGAATGGCTCAGAAAAACCATTGAGAGAGCTGAAAAATTACGAGGAATCTATTCATAAAACCAATCCCCCCGATTGTTTACTTTTAAAATCTTACTTCTTAGCGTTTTATAAACTCCTTCTTCTTTTGTCGTTTGCCAATTGCCTTCGTAGTATTACATTTGCGCCTCTCCGTCCACCCAATTTTTGTTTGAGAATTTTACAAATGGCGTATCCTTTGTGCCTTCAAACTTTAATCGCCTTTCTTATGCTTTCAATACTGCCGTGATGAAGAGCACTTGTCCCGCTATTAACAGCCACGGCGTATTTTTTACCTATAAAGCGAGCGAACTCTCTTTCAAAATGATCTACCTCTAAACCATTACTTAATTTTCTGGAACGAATAACTTTTAATATAGCTTTCTCTTCTTCTTCACCTAAAATAGGTTGATATAGCGGTATTTTTGCCATAAGTGAAAAAGAAAACCATGAATTAAAGCGCAATTACTAAATCTGCCTGATAGTCTTTTTTATCCTCAGCGAATACTAAAACTACTTCTTCTGACTTGCTTACAGAAGCAATATCCCCAATAAATCCCTCCAGCAATGTCTTCTGCTTCCTATCTCTACATACAATAACCATTCTTTTAAGAGGTTTACCAAGTCCCATTTTTCTCTCTGATTTAAATTTTCTGACACCTGCTACTACCTCAAGCATCAAAAATGCATCCCTTGTTATCTTCTCACTCCTTTTTTCTTCTGTCATATCAAACCACTGAGTGTTGTGGATACTTTTACTTCCATTTTGGCGATAAAAATAACCCATATGTGGACCGCTTTCCAGCCTACCATCCATTATTTCTCCTCCGGTTCGAATAAAATCGGTGTGATACATTTCCTCCGCGAAATGAGGCAAAAATGGGGCAACCATTCTCAGAATTCCCATATACACACGATTAAGTGCATATTGAGCGGATCTCCGCTCGAAAGAATTCTTATCTCTGGAATATAATCTGCCTTTAATCAACTCTAAATAATTATCTGTAAAGTCATTCCAGAAGAAGTTTTCAAATTCACTCAGGGCTCTGGCAAACTCATATCTGTCAAATTCTCTTGCCATAGCTTTAATCACTTCACCCATTCTTTGTAAAATCCAACGGTCGGTAACTATTAATTGTTCTGCTCCAATTTCGGTATTTGGATCAAAATCTTCTAAATTAGCTAACGCAAATCTTCCACTGTTGTAAAGTTTTGTAACCAACTTTTTACCCTTTTTTACTTGATCATCGTCATAGTAAGAATCTTTTCCGAGCGCGGCATGGCACATAGCGTATCTAACAACATCGGCAGAATGCAGACTTATTAATTCTTGTGGCTTATACTTTCCTCCTCCCGTCTTTTTGCTAATCTTTTCTCCCTTTTTAACTAAAACATGACCTGAAATCATTAAATCTTGCCAGGGAATATCATTGTGGTTATAAATACTCATAAGAACGGTGTATACAGCCCATGTGCGAATAATATCGTGAGCTTGTGGCCTCATCGACATGGGGAACATTTTCCCCCGAAGTTGCCCGTTCAGTTGATGCTGATTATTTATGTCTGGAGTTAAAGCAGATGTAAACCATGTGTCAAGCACCAATGTCTCGGGGTAGAGTGAGCCACTTCCGCAATTGGGGCAAGTATGAACAACCTTTGTCTCTTTTGGATCCAAAGGCAAATCACTCTCCTTCGGAAGCACAACATCGTTACAATCGTCACATATATACGCAGGAACTGGAATTCCAAAAAATCTTTCTCTAGAAATACACCAATCCCACTTTAAATTAGTAACCCAATCCATATATCTTTTCTTCATATAAGGCGGATACCATTTAATCCTTTCACCAGCCTTAACTAATTCTTCTTTTTTATTTAATATTCGAGCAAACCATTGAGTTCGAGGAATAATCTCAATTGGTGTTGCACACCTCTCATGAACACCAACGCTATGGTTGATTTGTTTCTCGCCTCTAATGTATCCTTGTTCTTTGAGCTTTTGAACTATTGCCTCCCTTGCTTCTAAAATAGTTAGTCCTCTTAGAAATGGCGCATTTTCCAAATCCTCAATATGTCCTGTTTCATCAATGATAACCTTATGGGGCAATCCATACTTTCTTACCCAATGCAAATCTGTCTCGTCGCCAAAAGCGCAACACATAACAGCACCACTTCCCTTCTCAATGGAAACCAAATCGTCCGCAATAATTTTAACCCTATCTCCTAACGGGGTGACTACTTCTTGGCCTACAAAATGTTTATATCTGGCGTCTTGTGGATTCACAAAAACGGCAACACAAGCAGGTAATAATTCGGGTCTAGTTGTGGATATGACTATCTCTTGACCAGATTTTGAAGAGAAAGCCAGATCGTAAAAAACCGATGAGATTTCCTTATCTTCAACTTCCGCTTGAGCTATTGAAGTACAGCACTCGTGGCAGTATAGAGCAGGTGTCTTTTGTCTGTATATGACTCCATTCTTGTAAAGCCGGATAAAGGTTGCTTGAGATAATTTTTGCACCTCATCCGAAATCGTCGAATAATCCAAACGCCAATCAACACTCAAGCCTATAGATCTCCATAAATTTCTGAATTCGTTAATATATTTCTCTACAACTATCATGCATTCTCTGCGAAACCCTTCTGGGCTTCGATCCTGTGCTTTTATTCCGAGTTCTTTTTCTACCAATCTCTCTGTTGGCAATCCGTTGTCATCGTAACCAAATGGGTATCTAACATTAAACCCTGCCATCCTCTTGTATCTACTAATTACTTCAGCTTGGATATAAGAATAAATGTGCCCTAAATGCAGGGACCCAGATATGGTAGGAGGTGGGGTATCTATCGTATAGAGAGGTTTTTCTGAATAAGGATCGAATTTATAAACTCCTTCTCTTTCCCAGAAATCTTGCCAGTACGGCTCTCTTACTGAAAAGTTATACCCTCCTTCTTTGTTTTGTGGCCTACTTTTTTTTTCTGGCATAAATTTATTTTCCCTCTCTATATCAATATTTCTGGTCTATATTGTGCTGGATTGTATCAAAATATTGATCTTTTTACAAGCTCAAGGTAAAAAAACTTCCTTTTTATATTCTCCCGCCCAACGGCAGTATTCTCAGGTGTAAGAAAAAAAGGAGGAGTTTAAACATTCCAAAAAAAATCAATCTTGCTGATTTCTATTCTAAAATACATTCGCAGGGTTTATTTTTTAAAATTTCTTTTTGTTCCTCTAGGGTATTAAGAAAAACATCCTGTTTGCCTTTTCCTTTGGCTAATTTTTTCTCCAAAGGGCTTTGGTGATGATAGTCGCGTTTTTTAAACTCCGCCACCAAATTCTGATGTCTTTTATAAAGTGCCCTTAGTTTTCCTTTCCAGCGCAAAGTTTCCGGATGATGCGAATAACCGCCCTTACCCTTGTGTTTGGTTAAAATATTCCAAATGGCATGAAGCTCACGATGTTCCGCCAGCAAATGTTTCCGCCACTTCTATCAGCTCTGGCTGAGGAGTATTAAATATTTTCCCGTGTTTTTTAAACTCTTCATTCCATTGCTTCATACTTTTTTTAATAATTTAAAATCTCCCCTTATAAGCGCCTCTTTTTTTGCTCTTGTCCAGCCCTTCAATTGTTTCTCGCGTCTCATCGCTTCAACCCTTGTAGGAGATACTTCGTGGTAAACTAACTTAAAGTTGCCCTTGCTCTTTACAAATTTAGCTGTTTTATCCGAATTTGAAAATTGCTCTTGCCCTCTTCTTTTTAAATTATTAGTTTGGCCAATATAAAGCTGATCAGAGGAATTTTTGAGAAAGTAGACGTAAAAGGGCATGGCATTCGTTCCTTTGACTCACTTCGTTCGCTCAGGGCATTCGTCCCTTCGACTACGCTCAGGACTATAAAGCGAGCGTAGCGAGTCGAATGGTTGAGCAGGTCGGGCTAGACCCTTTTTATCATTTATAACTCAGGGCTAAATGAGACAGATGAGACAGTATAAAAAAGGAACTAGATCCAGCGGTGTCGCTTTTGGATTAATAATAGTTGCCGAAATACATTTGATTAGCTCGCTGCACCTACAGATTGTTCAACAAGGCTAAGAAATTCTTCTGTTGAGATACCATTGTTTCTGATACGAACAACATTAAAACCGTCTCTTTCCAGCTTCCCCATTAGCCATTGGTATATTTGAATTTCTTCGGAAACTTCCTCAACCGATCGGTGAAAGTGAGTACCGCGGCCATACTCTCTGGAGAAACTTGTTTCTGGATCACTTTCTAAAAAGACAATCCTATAATCAGTTTTTCCGCCCATTATTCTTTCAAACATATTCTTCCCGAGATCATATATTAAAGAACGATGATCGGGCTTTTTTCTAATGTTATAAGCAACCAGTGACCAGATAGACCTATCCATTACCGAAATCGATCCATCGGAGCTATTTATTACCAGTTCCAAAATATCGATACTTTGTTTCCAGTTTTCTACTTCACGATTAACAACTAATTCCTGACCTGAAGGAATACCCCCAACTAGTTTACAGCCAATTTTTGACAAATGCTCTGCGGCAGTCGTTTTTCCACTACCCTGCGCGCCTTCGATAATTAAAACTTGACTCCTTCTTTCTTTCATCTTTCATTTAGGAACTTTTCGCGGGCAGAGCGGATTAACCTTTTAAGATACTCTGTTTTACTTATTCCCAGACTATTAGCGACCGTCTCGATAAAAGAATAGTCTTTATTGTCAATGACCAGCTGAAATCTAACCTTTGATTGCTTTTTGGCTTTTCTAATCAAAGGCAAAAGGTTCTTTTTTAAATCCTCAAGATTTTTATATTTTAAAGTAAAAAACTTTCTTGATTTAATTCCCCGAATAATCATGGAGGGATTCGATTTTTCATTTTCTGTAAACAAAACAATAATCGGTTTTTTCTGATAAAAGGCATGATAAACCTGATAGCCAACACCGCCACTAGGATAACTAATATCAGCAATAAATAAATCAGAATTGTTTATTTCCTCAATTACGCTCTCATATATATGGGTATAATCTATTTTCCCCGAGGGTAGATCAAAGTCTTTTTTGCGAAAAATTACTTGAGAAGTAGCAAAGCCCTGATTTTCAAGTAAGTAGATTATTTCTCTATATCTTTGCTTTTTTTCTCGAGAAACGTCACTGGATGCGGCAAAAAATACCTTTGTCTTCGTATTCATATTCGTCCGTTCTGATATTGACTAGTTGATAATCCGACTTGATTATACAGGTGGTCTGTTTGATTTTTAACTAAAGCCAGACTTCCTGAAAATTCTCTCCTTGATTTTTCTAAAACATCTTGAAGTTTTGTAGGATCTGAAGCATGTTGAGTAAGTCTTTCGGAGACCTCAAGATCCATGTTTTTTAAAATCATATATAATTCATGGAATCTGGCATGCATTTGCGGAGAAACATTCTTAGGCGCAGAGATGGGGTCAATCACTTGCTCATATAGAGGAGCAAGCTCTTTTGCCCATGATCTTAGGGCATAGTAGAAATTTCTAGCCTGTGGATCGATGATTTCATATAAATTATTTGCCCCTTCTTTTCCTATAAATCCCACCTCACGATGTAATCTTTTGGTAATTCTTGTCCCGTCTGCGGCAAACAGTTTGGTACATATTCCTTTGGTGACCGCCCATTTGAATCTTTTTAGATAATGTAGTTCTTCTTCGACTTCAGCCATAGTTGTAAAAGGCCAAAACATAATATGGCCCATTTGAACGTAGATGCCATGTTTACTCAGAATCTCTAAAGCTTTGATATTTTGTTCTACTGTTGTTCCCTTAGCAAAATCGTTAAGTTTTTTCTGGACAAAAGACTCGACTCCTAAACTAACCGCAAACAACCCGGCTTGCTTAAGCAATTCAATGAGTTCGTTTTCGACGTCATCAACTCTTAGAGAAATTCTAAAGCGCATATTTATGCCCGAGTTTTTTAGCAGTTGAGCAAAGCGTAATTCTCTTTGTTTGTCAACTCTCTGGCCAAAAAAGTTATCATCAACCAGCTTAACCATATCTTCTCCTCGTTTTGATAGGTCCACCAATTCTGCTACGATGCTCTCTGGACTTCGCCCTCGCCAGCGCTTTTCAGTCGAAAATTTTTGGTAACAGGCAACCGAACAAAAGGAGCAATTTCCTCTACAACCCCTACTTCCCATAACATGGGAGGGGGTTTTTAGTTTCCTAACAAGAGGTAGAGTTTCCCTGTGTGGCAACGGTAGTAGGTCCAGATTATCATCGACTTCCTGCCTTGGGTTTCTGATTATTCTCCCCTTTTGCCAATAAATTGCTCCTGGGACATCACGGATATTGCCAGCTTGTAAAAATTTCTGAAAAGTTTCATCTGCTTCTCCTGCCAAAATCCCGTCTATCTGAGGACCAATCGCAGCTAGCAAGCTATCAGCTTCAAAAGAAGCATAAATTCCTCCCAAGACTATTTGGCCTTCATATTGTTGTGATCTTAAGAAGGAAACCAACTCAGTGACAATCGGAAAAGAATCCATCGAGGGTGAAATTCCAACCACATCAGGTTTTTTCTCTAAAACCCTTTGGCCAGTTTGTTTTAGATCCAATCCAGACATCCAAGCATCAAGATAATCAACCCTATGCCCATGTTCAATAGATTCTGCCGCTAAATATTCTAGCCCCAAACATTCCTCGGGGGTCCGATGGGTAGTTGTTGGTGGTGATATTAGGGTAATTTCTTTACTGCTAGCCATGGCTATTTTCCTTTGGTGAAAATATACCAGTGCATAGATAGCCTTTATGAACTAAAGCGTGTTCACTTTTTTTAATTTTTGCCTGATACGTCTGCCCCTGGTTTTTTGAGGTAAAATCTTTAGGGCAATAAGGATCTTTGACAAATAACGATCGTTTTTCGTTTACTTCTTCGTGTAATCTGTGTAAATATGCCCTGGCAGCGCAACCACCTCCACAAACAGATACTTGATTACAGTTTTGGCAACCCTCAATAATCTCGGGGTTCGCCTTTCGTCTTCTAAAGGCTTGAAAGGGAGGGGAGTTTAGGATTTCTTGAATGTCCATTGTTCGCAAATCACCGTACTTATAATCATGCAAATAAACACAGGGAGAAATCGGTATCCGGCCATCGGGTGTAATTGAGTGGATTCTAAATGAAGTGATTCCGCACGGACACCCGGAAACTATACTTGAAGGAATATTGGCAGAACTTGCCCAGGCTGGATCGCTCAAATCGATTGGTTCGCATCTTGCCAAGATTGTCATTAAGCCTTGGTAGAATTGTTCTGGCGTCAAGACAAGATCCATATGTTTAGGTTCAGTAGGTTTGATTGGATTGACGCGATAATTTGCTTGATGCTTAACAGCCATATCGATCATTTCATTGATTCTTTCCGGAGTAAAATTCCAATTCATCGCACACATTACAAAGCTTCTTGGGATTTGGTGCTCTTTACAAATTTCTAGCGCTTGCATCGCTATTTTGTAAATGCCACTTCTCCCCCTATTTTGATCGTGCTCATTGGCTCTGGGGGAATCAATGCTAATATCAACATCATTTATTTTTTCTAAGTAGTCGGGGAAGAATTTTTCTAATTGCACTAGCGTAATCCCTGAAGTAGTAACCCCAACCAACATTCCTTTTTTAGAGATAGAATCCAGGATATAAGGAAGTAAGGAATCCTTGGGGTTAAGCCCGTTGGTATAAATTGGTTCGTTTCCGCCAAGATTGACTGTTTTTACTCCTAAGTAAGTTAATTGATCAACCACTCTGTCCACTATCTTTTTTGTTAAATTTTGACCTAGTTCACGGGCACTTTTTGAATAACATTGCTTACAATCCAAAGGGCAAGCGTTACCAAGCGACCAGCCGACGTTTTTGTAATTAGCTTCTGCCTCAGGCAAATCAGCGTGTTCTATTATATATCTGGCTGAAAAATAATGGGCTCGGCTTACTTGTTGTAGTTGAGACATAGTTATTATTTTGCTATTATATGCACATCCAATGTACATTAGTAGAATATTATCAATTAAACTTTAAATTGTCAAGTTGATAAAATGGTTTATAAAGATCAACACCTACATTACACCGGCTCCCTGCCCCTATCGTATATCTGGCTAAAAATTAAAGAATCTTGCGGAAGTCTTGTTGACTATATTCTTCTCGAAGATTTGTTTTCCAGAAACATATCTAGAAAATTAAAAGAAAAAGATTTTTCCGATAAGACTTATTCCCTTTTTAAAGAAGAAATAAAAGGATTGTTTGATAGCAAAAATAATTATGCCCGTAATTACGAGAAGTTCTTTAAACTATACAAGTTTATCCAAAAGTTAACTAAACCCCGGGAAAATCAGAAGATAGAACAAGTTTATCGGGAAGGCACTGGAGCCATCATTTCTTGCCTATCAGGACTTAAAGTAAGTGAGATTGATATTTTTGCGGGGCCACTTTTGGATTTAGAAAAAACAAAATCCAGGCTTCAAGGTATGATTCAGGGATTTAAAGACAATCAAAGGTTGCCGGTTAAGGGCTCTATTAGACTGACTTTTATTAGCACAAAGAATGGTTATATAAATCTAACCCAACAGTCGCTCGAAAAATTGCTAGATTATCTGATTTCTAATAAAAAAATTTCTGATCATATAAGCGGTTTTGATTTTTCAGGAAATGAAGATGTTAACAACATAGATTTCATTTCTTCCACGGCAAGAAGGCTTTCAATTTTTAATAAAAAATTCTATTCGCAGAATAACCGAAAGCTTAAAATATCAGTTCATGCTGGCGAAGATTTTGTTAACATTTCATACAAAAAATACCTGGACTACTTTGATAAATTGCTAAACCTTCCAATTGACAGCATCGGCCACGGTGTGTTTCTTTGGATTCCTGACGACTCTATAAATTATTCAAAAAAAGTGAATAAGCAGCGCCGGGAGTTGTTAAAAAAAGTTGTTGAAAAAAATATTGAGCTGGAAATTTGCCCCACCTCTAATCTTTTGTTTTCTCCGCTTAAATCTTACCGGGATATCCCTTTTAATTTTTTTAATAAGATCGGCTTGAAATATTCAGTTAACACGGACAATATGACTATTCTTTCTACTGATATCAAAACTGAATGGGAAAAGGTACTTGATTTTCGTTAATAAATTTTATAAAATAGCACCATGTCAGAATTCGGAGTAGCAACCAAGGCGATCATCTTTAACACCAAATTGGGAAAATATCTGGTCCTAGAAAAGAGTGGTCTTGAGGACATTAACCCCAATACTTTTGATATGCCAGGAGGCAGGATAAAGTTTGGGGAAAAACTTGAGGAGGCAGTAATTAGAGAAGCTAAAGAAGAAACAGGGCTGGATATAGAACCCAGACAAGTCTTTAACGCGTGGACGTTTGTCAAAGGAGATAAAGATTTTCAACTAACAGGAGTTGATTTTTTGTGTTTTACCGAACAAGAAAAAGTTAAACTAAGTGAAGAGCATTCGGGCTTTGAATGGAGAGGTGCGGAAGAAATAATTAACGATGAAAAATATCCCGAATGGCTCAGAAAAACCATTGAGAGAGCTGAAAAATTACGAGGAATCTATTCATAAAACCAATCCCCCCGATTGTTTACTTTTAAAATCTTACTTCTTAGCGTTTTATAAACTCCTTCTTCTTTTGTCGTTTGCCAATTGCCTTCGTAGTATTACATTTGCGCCTCTCCGTCCACCCAATTTTTGTTTGAGAATTTTACAAATGGCGTATCCTTTGTGCCTTCAAACTTTAATCGCCTTTCTTATATTTTCGATACTGCCGTGATGAAGAGCCTGAGTGGAGATTATCGCTTCAAAAAAATTGTCTGGATATGGCAATTCTTTATATATGTTGCCAACTTTTAAATTTGCCCTTAGCCCCTCTTCTTTCAGCCATTTTTCTGCCAACAAAATGCCCTCTTCGGCGATGTCTATGCCATAAACCTCAAATCCTTTTTTGGCAAGATAAACGACATGCCTCCCCGAGCCGCAACCCAAATCTAGCACTCTATTTACGCCCGCCTTCTTAAATATTTCCGCCACTTCTGTCAGCTCTGGCTGAGGGGTATTAAATATTTTCCCGTATTTTTTAAACTCTTCATTCCATTGCTTCATACTTTTTTTAATAATTTAAAATCTCCCCTTATAAGCGCCTCTTTTTTTGCTCTTGTCCAGCCCTTCAATTGTTTCTCGCGTGCCCAAATATTCTTTGAGCATATTTTTAAAAACCGCACGGCCTTTTGTGGTTTTAAAGTAATTTCTCTCCGTTTTGCGTCTTTAACGCTTCTATGAGCTTCATAGTGTATTAGCTCAAATGAGCATAGGGCTTTGTGGATAATGACTTGCCTTTATTATGATCTTGAAGCCTAATTCTTAGATTTGTGGTAAAGCCTACATAAACGAAATCCTTGCTTACACTCCTGAGAACGTAAACGTAGAAAAACTTCATAGGCTTTGGAGACATACCATTCGCTTGCGCTCAGGTATATCTCAACGCTCACCCCCATTCTTGCTTGGCTTATTACTTAGACAAGAAATTTTTCTATAAATTGCGCCGCGGTGAACCCGAGCACGCGAGTGTTTCGCTGTTGCCCAGCCAGGATTCGAACCTGGATTAGACGGTTCAGAGCCGCCTGTCCTACCGTTAGACGACCGGGCAATGACTAATACTATTTTCTATTTTTTTTCTCAACACCTCTCTGCCATAACCAGTTTTGTAGAACCTTTCTTGCTTCTCAGCATCTTCTTTAGACAAAAAGGCCTCATAAAAAACCAGATGGAAAGGCTTATTCTTCTTAGTATATTTTCCACCCTGGCCCGTGTTATGTTCTTCAATCCTTCGAGCTAAATTACCAGTATAGCCAATATATAATCTCCTATTTTTTAAGCCTAGAAGGGCATAAACATAGTACATATTTTATATTTTTACTGTCCCCGCCTCTCCGGCGGCGACCGGGCAAGGAAAGCATCAAGTATTAAGTATTATGTATTAAATATAAAAGAAAAAATAAGTAACCCGTAATAAGTAATATGTAATATGTAATAAAAAACGTAAGCCAAAAGATCAAAAAAAACAAAGCTGTCTACACCTTGAGGCTGGTTTATATTATTTCCTATTGTGCCTGGGACATAATTCGTCATCCTGACGAAAGTCAGGATCGTTGCTTTGGTAGTAAAACAGATCCTGAATCCCCGTACTATAAAGGTACGGGGCGAGCAAGTTCAGGATGACGCTAAGCTAAATTTACAATAGCACTGGGAATTATGCCCCAGCTATATTATTTCCTATTTTACCAAAAAGCGACCTAAAAGCCAAAAAATAAGTATCAAGTATTATGTATTAAGTATTAAGTATACAAGATAAAAAAATCACAGGATTACGAGAGCAAAAAGCAAAACAACTCGTGATACACAATAAGTAGCTCGCAAAAAGTATTCTGACTTTCGTCAGGATGAAGGATTATGTCCAAGCCACTTTAAAAAAGGGCAAGGCAATTTCTAGTTTATTTAATAATAATTGTAGGCCTATATGACATAAAAACGGGCGATCGCCTTTTTTATGTCATATCTTAGAACAGGTTGAGAAGAAAGATTATAACCCCTTTTTCATTATCTGCCCTTGGCCGCCAGTGATAAAAAACAAATCTTAGAAGATAGAAAATACCGGCCGTGCACTATTTTTGGGGTATGTAAGGAGAAAATTATTGCTTACAAACAGCTCGGGCATTAATTACTTGACAGCGGTTACTAATACATTTGAGAGAATCGAATTTAACTTCCACGTCTGTTTGGCACCCCAAACTCGCGCGTAGTTCTTCACTATTCCCTAATCCCTCAAAATCTCCTGTCCCGCATCCCCACGGCACTATAAATTGATGGTATGAGTTAAAGGCTCCTATAGTGCAGAAGTTGGCACGATACAGACAATCTGTATCTTGCTGGCAATATTTTGGGTCGGCAAGGTACAAACCCAAATTTTCCGGCGAAGACGGCGTGGATAGTTTGATTTGCACTTGGCTTGTTCCATACATCCCGTCACTTAATTGGTCGTTATCGGTTAGTAGGTAGTATTTACCGTTTAGATAATTGTCTTTCGGATAGCTCGGTCCGCCAGGGCCTGAATCAGAACTTTTCATTGAGTCGGCATAAAGAAAGTAGTTATAATTACTAGTGGAGTTTTTAGGGGCTAGCAAATTGTCTATGATAAAATTAATTAGATTAAAATCTTGAGTATTGAGTGACGAAGTCAACTCAATAATAAAACCCTTTTTTATCATTAGCTCGCTTTGCTCTACAGCTTTACTTTCGCTTACTTTTGCGGTGAGTAATCTCGCAATATATTCTTCAATCATCCCGCTTGTAACATTTGTGGCGCTTGCTGTAATTGCCACCAAATTTCCCGGCTGAGCAGCGCTTGTTACAATTACTGCCTGATGTTTCGTTTTTTGCGAATTTGTATATCCCAGCCATGCATCTCGTCCATTAATTGTAGTCTTTTGCAAATTGCTCAGCTGAATATCTGGCATAGCTTGTTTGATAAAATCCTCTACCGTTGAATTTTGCCATACCGTAGTGCAGTCAACTTCCAATTCCAGAGAATAATCATTGCAAGATCCAGCCAAGGCACAACCAGCTAATGTTTGAGCTTCTTGCGCTGTTTTTGCAAAGAAGATGGCATTCTTGCCGTTGTTTAGCGCGGCAAATATCGGTGTCCAAACGTCCGGATACGTTAATTGTAATCCGCATTTTCTAATCTGGTTTGATTTTGTAACCATAAAACCAGTTGGCGCCCTCGTTATTGAAGGCTCAGCACTTGGTTGAGGCTGAAATGAAGTTGGTCCAACGCTGACCTGCTTTCTTGCGCCTAAAAAATAAAAATAGCCACCAACCATAAGAACAACAAAAATAACTATTGTTGAAATCATCCAGTAGTTTAACCTTGGCTTTTTGTGAGCAGAAGCAACCGGTGATTGATTTATCGAATTTTGCTCGACTCGTGGGGTATCCTTAGCGCCAGCGTTAATTTGATTTTCCATATGCATCATGTATCTTCAAAAAAAGTATAGCATAAACAATTTGAATTTCAAGCATTCCTCATGGATTAAGATTAGTTTTTTTATAATAGCCGCTTTAGGCAATTTGGAGCAATCCGAGCTGACTGCCAAGTCGGCCATTAATAAAAGAAGGAGCATCGCGTATTATGTATTAAGCATGGTATAAAAACAATAAAAAAGCAAGCAATTAGGGCAGAAAAAATTTAAAAATTATCTTAACGGCTCTAATTATTCTATATTCTGATTGATCTAAAGAATGCCCGACCCCAAGGCCCAAAAGAATAAAATTAAAAAAATTATTTGGGCCGCCCTTGCCGGATTAGTATTTAGGATTTCTTTAAAATAATTTATCCGCTTGGCCTTAAATGCGTTATAATCGCAAGAATAGATGAAAATAAAAACTTTTTCCGAGGCGCAAAGCTTCCTTTACCGGCAAATTCCCCAAGGCGAGAAAAATACGTTCCCGGGCCAACTGGGCCTAGATCGGGCCAAATTACTTCTCAGTCTAATCGGCGATCCTCAGGAAAAAATAAAAGTGATTCACATTGCCGGCACCTCGGGAAAGGGTTCCACCGCCTATCTTACCAGCCAAATCCTCACTGACTTGGGTTTTAAAACCGGCCTCACTCTTTCCCCCCACCTTAAAGACATTAGAGAAAGAGTGCAAATAAACAACCAGTTAATCAACAAGGAAAAATTTGTTCTTTATTTAAACCAGCTCTTGGACGCAATTGAAAAAATGGCCTCTTCTCACTACGGATCGCCGACTTATTTTGAAATTCTTATCGGCCTGGCCTTTTATTCCTTCTATCAAGAAAAGGTTGACTACGCCATTATCGAAACCGGCTTGGGCGGCTGGTTCGATGGCACTAACGTGGTAAAAAATCCCCAAAAAGTGGCAATTCTTACCCGCATTGGTCTCGACCATACTCAGGTGCTGGGCAAAACCATCAGTGAAATTGCCCTTCAAAAAGCCAAAATTATCCACCCGGGCAACGTCGTTTTTGCCCTAAAGCAAAAACCGGCCGCCAATAAGATTTTTGAAAAAATTGCCCACGAAGAGAAAGCCAAACTTTTCTTTATAGAAAAAGGGGTTCACTTTAAAAATATCAAACCAACGCCAGAAAAAACAACCTTTGATTTTTTTTGGCCGCCATATAATCTTAAAAATTTAACCCTCGGCCTCTTGGGCGCTCATCAGGCGGAAAACTGCAGCCTCGCCCTAGCCGCCATCTCTTTTCTTTCTCAAAGAGACGATTTTTCCTCTGACGAAAAAAAGATCCGCCAAACACTTAAAAAAGCCTCTTTTCCCGGCCGCTTGGAAATATTAAAGATAAACGGCCGGACGATTATCTTAGACGGCGCTCATAATCCCCAAAAAATTGCCGCTCTTGCCAAAAACCTGAAAATTTTTTTCCTAAACCAAAAATTTGATTTTTTAATTGCCTTCAAGAAAAAGAAAAACTTTGCCAAAGCTTTGCCAAAAATCACTCCCCTGGCCCAAAAAATTTACCTGACTCGTTTTTTTCAGGGCCATCAGGACTGGCTGGCTCTCTCTGAGGGACCGGAAAAAATAAAAAAGGTTTTAAAAAAATTGAAGTTTGATAATTTTGAAATTGCCCCCTACCCGCAAAAAGTAATTAACAAAAAAACTCGCCAGCCGCTGGTTATCACCGGTTCTCTCTACCTTCTTTCGGAAATTTATCCCCTCATCGAAAAATTAAAAAAAGGTAAAAAAAATATTATGCCTTATTCGGGATTTACTTGAAATAATTAGGCTAAATAGAATAATTTGGAAGGCAGATCCTGACTTTCGTCAGGATGACGCTTTCGTCAGGATGACAAGAAGAAAAAGGAATAAACCCGCGGCGTTATTTTGCCGCCAGCTTGAGACGGGCAAGAGTTTCCTCACGGCCTAAAATAGCCATGGAGTCGTTAATTGGCGGCGTAAAAGAAGAACCGGTAATGGCAACTCGGATGGCCATGAAAAAATCACCGGTTTTCCAACCGTTTTTTTCAATTAAAGCCATTAAGGCTTTAGTGATTTCCGGCTCATTCCATAATTCAATAGACTGTAGCGCCTCGACCGCTTTTTCCAAATATTTTTTATAATCCTTATTGGTAAATAAAGAAGAACTTATTTTTGGCCTTTCAAAGAAAAAGCCGGCCAAAGTTTGGAAGTCAGATAATTTAATGATTCTTTCTTTAATTAAAGGAACAATTTTTAACAAGATCTCCTCCGTTGCTTCTTTCGGCGCAAAAGGTTTCAAAAGCCCCGACAGCTCTTCATCGCTCTTCATTCTGATGTACTGGCCGTTAAACCAGTCTAGTTTCTTAATATCAAAAATGGCGTTTTGTTTTTGAATGTTTTTGAGGCTAAAAACTCGCACCAACTCATCGCGCGATAAAAGCTGGGCATTATCTTTATAAGACCAGCCCAAGTAGGCCATAAAATTAATCAAGGCCTCTTTTAAATAGCCCTCGTCGCGGTAATCAAGAATTGATTTAGCCCCATGGCGTTTGGAAAGCTTAGTCCGGTCCGGCCCTAAGATTAACGGCAAATGAGCCATTTTTGGCGCCTCCCATCCTAAGGCTTCATAAATGGCCAAGTGCTTTGGCACTGAGGAAATCCACTCCACTCCCCGAAAGACATGGGAAATTTCCATTAAATGGTCATCCACCACCACCGCCAGGTGATAAGTGGGGAAGCCATCGGATTTTAAAAGCACTTGATCGTCAATTTCCTTAGCGTCAATTTTAATCTCTCCCTGAACCAAATCTTGCCAGGAAAAAATTCTATTTTCCGGCATTTTTAAGCGAATCACATAAGATCCGGCGCGTTTTTTTTCCTCAATTTCCTTTTTTGACAAAGAAAGACAGTGGCGATCATAGCGGGGAATTTGCCCTCTCTCTTGTTGCTCTTTTCTCAAATTCTCGAGTCTTTGGGGAGAGCAAAAGCAGTAATAAGCCGCCCCCTTTTTTACCAATTCTTCTGCCGCCTGGCGATAAAGCTCCAAGCGTTGGGACTGAAAATAGGGGCCGTAAGGGCCGCCCATTTTTGGTCCTTCATCCCAATTTAGCCCCAAAAATTTTAAAATCGCCAAAATTTTTTTCTCCGCCTCAGGCTGGTAGCGCTTTCGGTCAGTGTCCTCAATACGAACAATAAACCGGCCGCCATTTTGACGGGCAAAAAGCCAGTTAAAAAGAGCCGTCCGTGTGTTGCCAATATGGGGAACGCCTGTTGGCGAGGGAGCAAAACGAACACGAACCGTTTCTTTCATAGTTTGAATTTTAACATTCGGCAGTGATATACTCAAGAGAGCAAAGCTAAAATTCAAATTTTAACTTTTGACTTTTAACTTTTTTCCTCATGCCTACCCTAACCGAAACCGCTGCCATCACCCGCAAAGTTATTAAATACTCCCTTATCGGCATCATTGGCGTTAGTCTTCTTGTTCCTGCTCTTAACGCCTTTCAGGATTATTGGGAGAAAACTCATCCTGCTCCCCCGCCGGGCCCAACCGTTGCCTTTGGCCAAATCCCTCCCATTATTTTTCCCCAAAGCCAAACCCAAAGTCAATATCAATTTCAATTAGAAACCATTGAGGGCGTTCTCCCCAACCTCGCTACCCAAGGAAAAGTTTACTTTGTTTTTACGGTAGGGCCAAAATTTTTTGACGAGGAAAAAACCAGAGAAAAGGCGCGTTTTTTGGGATTTCCCGACGAGATTGCCCGCGATCCTTATTATCGTTACACTTTCAAAGATCCCAAAACCAACGCCATTTTAAAACTCGATATGTTAAATGAGAATTTTGAGGTTCGTTATCCGTTTGAGGCTGACCCTTTCTTTGTTGGCCAAAATTCGCCTAATCCCCAACAAGCTCTGGGAAAAATTCAAAATTTTCTTGGGGCAGGCAACAGTTGGCCTAATGATATCGACCAGGAAAAAACTAAAAATCTTTTTTTTAAGTATGATCAGGAGAAAAGAGAACTCGTCTCTGCCCCCTCTCTCTCTGAGGCAGAAGTGATCAAGGTCAACTTATTTCGTACCAGCCTAGACAATTTACCTCTTCTGCCCCCTAACCCCCAAGATAGTAATATTTCCTTCTTTGTTGCCCAAAAAAATGGCGTGCCTACTATCATCGCCGGAAAATATATCCACTTTCCCGTCCAACAAGAACAAATGGCTACCTATCCTTTAAAAAATTCCACCCTCGCCTGGGAAGAACTCAGGGCCGGTAAAGCTTTTATTGGTAATTTAGGCAATAATTCTTCTGATAAGCCTATTATCATCCGCCGAATCTACCTTGCCTATTTTGACCCCTCTCTGCCACAGAATTTCCTCCAGCCTATCTTTGTTTTTGAGGGCGATAATGATTTTATTGCCTATTTATCTGCTCTTGACCCTTCCTGGATAAAAGAAACTGCCTCAACAGGCGAATAGTTAAAACTAGCCAATCCCCACTGGAGCAATTTTTGGGTGTCGCCAAAACGATCGCCGCTTCCTAAAACCACGCTCAAGAGCCTCACCCCGTCAACCTCCCAAAAAGAAAGAAAACATTCGCCTGCCTGTTCGGTAAAACCGGTTTTACCGCCTACAAGGCCGGGAAATTGGCCCAAAAGCGCGTCAGTGGTAGAAAGAGAATGGCAAACCAAGCCATTAACCGCGCACACCGTCTTTTGATCTTGAGAAATGATTTGCCGAAATTCTTCAAAACGCCAGAGTCTTTGGGCCAAGCGCGCCAAGTCCCGGGCGGTAGAATAATGATTTGGATTATCCTCGCCATTAGGGTTAACAAAATGGGTATTTTTTAAACCCAACTCCTGCGCTCTGACATTAGCACGATCAATGAAAACCTTCCGGCCGCCCGGATAGGCATCAGCCAAGGCATAGGCAGCATCGTTGGCGGAAAAAATTAAAAGCGCCTCAAGCAAATCGCCCACCTTCAGCTGTTCGCCTGCCACCAAACCCATCACCTGGCCATAGTTTTCCACGTTGCCAACAGTTACAATCTGCTCCGGATCCATCTCTTCTAAAACAATTAAGGCCGTCATTAATTTTGTTAATGAAGCTGGCGGCAGTTTTTCCTCTTCGCTTTGCCGCCAGAGAAATACACCCGAAGAATAATCAACCAAAAGCGATGCCTTAGCGCTCAAAGAAAGAGGAAGAACTAATCTTTTTTGAGGCAAGGGAGGAAGAGCGGGCAGAGTTTCTGCCGTCTGCTTTTTGGGAGCTGCCGGTGTTAAATTAAGAGTTTCGTAATAAGAATTGCCGGGGAGAAAAAGAAAAGTAAGGCCAAGAAGAAAAAGAGGAAGAAACTTGAGAAAGCGCATAACTTAGTTAAAAACTCAAAACGCAAATCGCAAATGGCAAATGGCAAATCTACAACTCAAAACTCAAATCTAAAAACATTTTTAAATCTCTAAAAAGTTTTGACATTTACCATTTGCGCTTTGACTTTTAATTTATACTTAATACCTAATACATAATACTTAATACTATCTTATCTTTATCCCCAGCTCTTTTAACTGCTCTTCGGAAACAACACTAGGGGCATCCATTACTGCCGTTTTGCCGGCGGTGTTGGCCGGAAAAGCAATTACTTCACGGATGCTTTCTTCACCGGTTAGGATTGCCGTCAGGCGGTCAAAGCCAAAGGCAATTCCCCCATGCGGCGGCACGCCATATTCAAAAGCCTTCAAAAGATGACCGAATTTTTCTTTAATTTCTTCCTTTGAATGGCCCAAAATAGCAAAAACTTTTTCCTGAATTTGAGGATCGGTAATTCTGATGCTACCCCCGCCTACCTCCTGCCCATTTAAAACCAAATCATACTGCCAGGAGCGTACTTTTAAAGGATCTTTTTCTAAAAGAGGCAAATCTTCGGGATTGGGGCTGGTAAAAGGATGGTGAACCGGCGCAATCATCCGCTGGGGCGTTTTCTCAAAAAGCGGAAAATCAATCACCCAAGCAAAGGCTAATTTTTCTCCATTTTTCTTCAACCGCAAATCGGGCTTGTCAGAATGATATTTTTCCATTGCCTCTTTATAAGTCAGGCGAGGAAAGGGGACCTTTAAAATTGGCGCTTTCATCTCCCCCATCACCTCAATTATTATTTTCTCCACCTCATTAAGAACTTCTTCCCGGTCAACAAAGGACATCTCCAGGTCAACCTGCTTAAACTCTAACTGCCGATCAGCCCGCAAATCCTCGTCCCTAAAGCAGGTAGCAATTTGGAAATAACGTTCAAAGCCAGCCACCATTAAAAGCTGCTTATACTGCTGGGGACTTTGAGGCAGGGCATAAAACTTTCCCGGTTGCAAACGAGAAGGCACTAAAAAATCCCGCGCCCCCTCAGGGGTAGACTTACTTAAATTAGGTGTTTCAATTTCCCAAAATCCATGCGCCACCAATGTTTGGCGGAAAGCCTGTAAAAGCTGGTGACGAAGAAATAGATTATTCGCCAGGCGCGGCCGACGCAGATCAAGATAACGATACTTTAAGCGTAAATCCTCGTTTATTTTTCGTCCCGTGCCGTAAATGTCAAAAGGCAGTTCCTTTGCCGGAGATAAAATCTCCAAATTTTCTACCGCCACCTCAATTTTACCGGTGCTAATTTTGGGATTAACTAATTTTTCCGGCCGCTTTTTTACCTCTCCTTCAAGCATAATTACCGTTTCACTTTTAAGTTTCCCCAATTTTTCTCTGCTACCCACTAATTGAACAAGGCCGCTGCGATCGCGAAGATCCACAAAAACCAGCTTCCCGTGATCGCGGACGCTATTTACCCAGCCAAAAAGTCTGACTTCCTGGCCAACCTTTTGAGGTGTCTGGCTAATAAGGGTGCGGTTTGAAAAATAAGGCATAAAAATAAAAATCAAAAGTCAAAATTCAAAAGTCAAAAGTGCAAGTAAAAATCCAAAAGTAAAACAGAAACTTTAAAATCTAAAACTTAAAACTTAAAATTTAATTCTCTTCTATTCTATCATATCTTAACTTCTGGCTAATTTTCTTTTTTGCCTGGCGGGTGACCACAAAATCTAGCCAATCGGCTGAAGGCGCTTTCTTATTTTTGTTAATTAAAACCTCCACCACCTCGCCACTTTTAAGATGATAATCAAGAGGCACCATCTTCCCATTTACCTTTGCCCCGACAACTTGATCCCCCAATTCGCTGTGAACCACATAGGCAAAATCTACCGGCGTGGCTCCTTCAGGAAGATCATAAACATCGCCCTTAGGAGAGAAAACAAAAATACGGTGGGAAAGAGCATCAAATTTAACCGAGTTAATAAATTTATGAGAATCGACAACTTCTTTTTGCCAGTCGGCAAGCTGGCGCACCCACGCCATTTTTTCTGCTGGTGAAAAAAATCTCCCCTCGTCAATCGTATTTGAACTCAATTTATTCTTCAATTTTAATTGAGCAAGATACCAATGGGCGGCAAGACCATACTCTGCTTCTTCATGCATCTGATGGGTACGAATTTGAATCTCAATAATCCGCCCGTCGCCTAAAAAAACGTTGGTATGAATTGATTGATAACCATTGGGCTTGGGCTGGGCAATCCAGTCGCGCACTCCCAAATAAGGAACTGGCCGGTAAAGCTTATGAACTACCCCCAAAGCGGTATAGCAATCGGCTACCTCTTCCGTCAAAATACGCAAAGCCATTAAGTCATAAACTTTATCGATATCTTTATTAATTTCCGGACGCAAAAGTTTACGCCAGAGGCTGTAAAGATTTTTCGTCCGACCGTTAATCTCCACCCGCAGGCCTTCTTGAGCCAAAGCATGCAAAAGTTCCCGTCTCACTCTCTCAATTCGTTTCTCTGCCTTTTGGTAATAAGGAGCGGCGTATTTTTTTAACCACCGGTAATCTTCCGGATAAACATAGGGGAAAGATAGATCCTCAAGTTTGCCCTTAATTTCACTAATGCCTAACCGCTCTGCCAGAGGCGCATAAACCTCAAGAGTTTCCTCGGCAATTCCCTTAGCCTTTTCGGAGGGAAGATAACTAAGCGTTTGCATATTGTGGTAACGGTCAGCGATCTTAATAATCACTACCCGCAAATCACGCGACATTGCCAAAAACATCTTTCGCAGCGTTTCGGCAAAATCCTCGTTGGAAAGGCCTCTCGTCCTTAAGCGACCTACCCCGGCAACCCTATCAACTAATCTTGCTACATCCTCTCCCAATTCTTTCTTAATTTTTTCTAAGGTGATTCCCGTGTCTCCCACGCTATCATGAAGCAAACCGGCGGCGATTGAGGCTAAATCTAAGTGCCAATCGGCCAAAAAATGAGCTACCGCCAGACAGTGGTCAATCGCCGGCTCACCAGAAAGTCGCTTTTGCCCCCTTTGAGCTTCTTTGGCCAGCTGATAGCTTTTTTCAATCAGGTAAAAGTCGGGGGCGGGATGATAAGAGCCAATCTTTTTCAGAAGAGCCGGAAAATCACGAAGCTCTTTTTTTGCTTTAGCCATTCTTTTTTCTAATAGAAACTAATCTTAACTCCAAATTTCGGCGACCCTGCCATTCGTTAAGAGAGAGGTGATAAGCAATGGCTACCCGGTCACCCACTTTTAAATCTAAGTTACCCATATTAAAGCCCACGCCATCAAAAACCGCCTCTGATTCTTGAGCCAGCCAAAGAGCCACCTTTTTCTCCTCTTGGCGGGTAGCCAAATCGTCTAAAATTAAACGCAAATGCGCCCCGTTTTGGCCCATTTTCCTTATTCCACCGATTATAACATCGGCAGTTGAAAAGAGTGGCTCAGAATTACCCAAACCAAAGGGGGCAAACTTTTCTAAAATTTCCCAAAGCGAAAAACTTAGATCCGAAAAACGCACTTGAGCATCAATGTTAAGTTTTGGCACCAGAAGCCGCGTATCAACTTCCCGCCCTACCCGGTATAGAGCCTTCTTAACTTTAACAAGATTTTCTTTGGGAAAGCTTAAACCGGCGGCGCGGGGATGGCCGCCTAAGTCAATAAAGCAGTCTTCAATTTTTTTAAGAGCCGACAAAATATTAAACCCTTCCGGAGAGCGGCAAGAGGCTTTAATTATCCCGTCTATTGCTGTGGCCACCACCGTCGGCCGGCAAAATTTATCAGCAATTTTCCCGGCTACCAACCCGATAATGCCGGGATGAAAATCAGGAGAATAGATAAAAATTAACCTTTGCTCCTCGGGATTTTTCAAAATTTCCTCCTCCGCTTGCCACAGCGCTTTTTGGGTGAGGGATTGGCGCGCCTGATTTTCTTTCCCTAATTTTTTGGCCAGACCAGCCGCCCGTTTAACATCGCGAGTGCATAAAAGCCGCAGGGAATCCATGGCGTCATCGAGCCGACCGGTGGCGTTAAGGCGCGGGCAGATAATATAGCCAAGGTGATAAGAATCAAGCCCGTCTTTCTGAATCTGCGCCTCGTCAAACAAGGCCAAAAGACCTGGCCGCCTAGTTTGTCTTAAAGAACGAATACCGGCTTTCAAAAAAATCCGGTTAATCATTGTCTGGGGCATCAAGTCGGCGGCAGTAGCCAACCCAACCAAATCAAGGCCGTCGGGATCGCCGGTTAAGGCGGCGGCCAAAAAATAAGCCACCGCGGCACCACAGATTTTCGGACTCCAAACCAAAGTTGCTTTGGGTGTTTTCTTCTCCTGCTTTAGGTGGTGATCGCTAACTATCACCTCAAGCCCATCTCTTAAAATTCCCTCAATCTCTTCTTTGGCAACAATGCCGTTATCCACGGTAATCACCAAACCAAGATCGGGATTTTCTTTTTTAAGGCGGGCAACCGTTTTGGCGCTGATGCCATAGCCTTCACTTCTTTTGGGAAGATAGGGAAGAACATCAAAACCCTTTTGCCAAAGAGCCTCCCATAAAATTGCCGTTCCGCAGATGCCGTCAACGTCATAATCGCCAAAAATTAAAATCTTTTGTTTTTTTTTCCTGGCCGCCAAAATTTTTCTCCTCGCCTGCGCTAGCGTCGCTGGCGAAAGGCCTACCTCCCGGGGCGTTAGCGACTTTGGCGAAGGGGGATTAAAAAAAATTTCCTTCTCCTGAAGAGGAATGCCCCGATTCGAAAGCAAAAGATTAATAATCTCTTCTCGGCGCTTTTGCTTCTCTTTGCTTTTGACTTCTCCTTTTATCTGCCACCTTTCTTCCATAGCAACTATTATAGAAGAAAAAATTACCTGCCGCCAGCCGAAGAATATTTTTCCTTTTTCCCGAGGTTCCTGCCTAATCAACGCCATGGGCTGAATAGCTCCTTTGCTTAAGAACTAAAACAGCTTTTTAAAAGAAAAATCATTTACTGTCATAAGAGGAAAAAATATAAAGGCCGGGGCGCCTGGCGCTAAAGATTATTCAAAAACCCTAAAAAGAGGCAACAAGATGTATAATTTAATCATGCCAGACGCAGAGCCAAGTCCATTGCCGCAAGAATTAATTGGGGTGCCAGAAAACGACACCGCTTTGGCAGAAGATCTGTTAAGGGGGATAAGAAGAACATATAAAGAGTGTCTCGCGCCAATCCTCGTAAGTAGGGAAAAAGTTAATCCTGTTATCACGGGATTTGAAGAAAAGCTGCATGAGCTGAACGAAAAACGGGCTAATTTTTATGGCCGAGGGTACAATCCTCCGGAAGTTTTTTATGTTGATCATGTTGGGGCTATGCGTAGGGCAAAAGAAATTAACAATACAATCATTAAAATGGGATTAGGTTTTTATGAACCTTTTGACAGATATGGCGCCCTATACGCACCAATAGGAAATTTTATAATAATATTTTTAAATAATTTCGAAAACGAAGATATTGACGGGTGGTATGCGTGTGGGAAACTCCGCCATGAACTAAGCCATGCGGGAAGCGTCACGAAACACAGAGTCTACCAACGTGGAGATAGCAAACCTTTATATCAAGAATATAGGGTAGGCGCGCTCTTGGTTCAAGAAGGGGGAAACAAACTTGGCCTTGCCGCCCAGGAAGGACATCACGCCATTGAAGATGAAATTTTCGAAGGAAAACATCGTGGGCTTTTAAGCCAAGATGAATATTTAAAAAGAATATACGATCTTCGACCAATATTTCCAGGAGCTCAAGAAAAATATGAACAGCTACGGCAATCGTTAATACAACGAGGAGTAATACCTCAAGACCGCATGCTGATATTCTATCGAAAATATGGTTATGCAATAGAGTCAATGAAAGTAGCAGACTCATATGAAGATTACCGTGACTTAATGATGCTTCTATACGAAAGAAGGCCAGAGTTATTCAGACTTTTTTGTGACTATACATACGGTGATAAGATGATCAATTTTGCTAAAGGGGTTGAACAAACATTCGGCAAGGGGTTCTTTAGCAAATTAATGAGCGTAGTAGATAGAGAAAGCGCAAGGAAGCTAATTAATGAATGTAGCAGGTAGTCGACAAAATCAGTCAAAATCGCATACAAAAAATAGCGAAAATTAGCACTTCTTAAAAAACGTGGTTACTATTTAAACCCTAAAAATACTCCGCATCGGCGTTGATCTCTTTTAAAATTGATAGGATTCTCCACTCTTGAGCCTATCATAAATAATACTGGCAGGTTTCTTCACCAATTTTAGCACCTTCTTCACAAAAATCGTAATCAAATCTTAGTAAGCATATAGCCTACCTGCCAATAAGGCAAGTGTGTTCTGGGCACCGCACAATTTATTATTGACAAGCTATGTCTTTGTGATCTATTATAATGATACATGTTTTTGGGGAAGATGCCTAAGCAGGAAATAGAAAGTCAAAAGAAAACACAATGAGCCTAGAACCAGATCTCCAGAAAGACCCAGGGCCAGAAGGCGCTCAGCCAATATCTAAGAGAGAATTTTTCCCGTGGGAAGGGAAGACGCTTGAAGAACCAATGAGACTTCGAGAAGACGAGAACCATCTTCCGGAAGGCAAGAATCCAATTGTTGAAATCATAGTATTACCAAATGGGGTAAGATACGCGCGTGTCTGTGATAATACAGGCAGAGAGATAGATCATAATTGGAACACAAGGAGCAGAGGAAAATATGAATATGCAGGAGATCTAGGGGGAGGATTATTTCTAGAGTGGGTAGGTGTAGAGAGGGGGGAGAACGGACAAAATCACTGCAGGTCTGAGGTGGAAAAAAGATTTGATCCTAACGCGAGAGATGAAGAGACGGGTTTACCCGCAACACATGGCCTCTGGTACGATATTGATCCACACAGCAAAGATTTTAGCGCTATATATAATTGCCAGAGCGGGGGAGAAGACATCCATATACGGATATACACAAAGCCAAGAGCAAGAGAAAGTAACCAACAGGCATCGCCAGAGGCATTATCGTGCAGTATTTTTATAAAAAACGCAGACGAAGAGATAGAATTCTACTTTGATCCAAATGGGCTATTAGAAAAAATAGAGGTCAAAACAACTGATAGTCATGATGAAACCACAACAGTCATAATAGAAAAAGAAAAACTAAGATCGCTCTTGGCAAAAAAAATAGTTAGAGGAGTATTTGGAGTTGAAAACGATGGTCCCTTGATATTGGATGTGGGGAAGACATTAAAGAACCTCATAGAAAATGATGCCAAAAGGCCCAAGAATCCTATAAGGTTAATGGCATTTATTGGCGCCACCGACATTAAGTAAAAGAGGAAGATGGCAATCAATACCATTATATTATTTAGTATAGTGGCAGAAACAGGAGAAAGGCACTCCCCAGAAAGAAACGAGAAATATATTTTGAGAAACTAAACCAATTTCGCCTTTTGTCGATAGTTATCTTTTTTAAGATAACCCAAAAAGCCTCTATCTCTTTTTTGGCCATACTTGATCGTTCTGTGAACACAACTACGACTTGCCATTTTTGTGTATGAATGGCTATCAGGACAGGTCTTTGGCTCCAACTTAACCTCCTTAATAATCAGGGTTATCATCATTTTTTCCTTTCCTTCCACTATAATAGCCAATATCCCATCCTAATTTTTAATTGCCAAAAACCCCGGAAACCTGTTATACTTTCAGAAGATGGTAAAAAAGTTTCCCTATGTTATTAATCTGGCTGGCCAAAAAGAGCCGTTTTCTTGGGAAAAAGTTTTCTTAAGCGCGCGGCGAGCCGGAAGCTCAAAAGAACTGGCCAAAAAAATTGCTGACGAAATCAGCCTGATGGTTTACCCCGGCATCCCCACCGCCCTCATCCACGAAGAAGTTCTAAAACATCTTCACAAACAAGAACCTAAGGCGGAAATCCGCTTTTCTCTTAAGAAAGCCATTCAGCGCCTCGGCCCCACCGGATTTCCCTTTGAAAAATACGTCGGCGCTCTTTTTGAGGCCCAGGGCTGGGAAGTTTCCCTTAACCAAAGCCTCAAAGGCTACTGCCTGACCTATGAAATTGATTTCTTGGCCGAAAAAGAAAAAGAAGTACTCGTGGGCGAGTGCAAATTCCGCCAAACTTTGGCAAAACAAAAAATCAATACCGAAATCATTTTGGCTAATTATGCCAAATTTCTTGATCTCAAAAAGGGGAAACTTTTTAAAACCCCTCTTTTCCGTCAAAAAAAGGTTAATTTTATCTTGGTCAGCGATGCCAAATTTACCAGCCAAACCCAAAAATTTGCTCGTTGTTATCAACTCAAACTTTTGGGCTGGCGATATCCGGAAGATCGTGGTCTAGAGCACTTGATTGAAAGCCAAAACCTTTATCCGGTCACTATTCTTCCTTCTCTTGATGACGATATGGCTCGCCACTGCTTTGAAGAGAAAATTATTTTGGTTAAAGATCTGCTTAGAAAATGGCCTGATTTTACCAAAAAAGTCAATCTTTCCTTGCCAAAAGCCAACATCATTCTTGAGGAAGCCAAAATACTTCTTGACTAAGAAATAACCCCTTTTTTCTCCCTATCTATTCACTATCTAATTAGTCTTGAAAAATATGACATAAAGATAGGCGGTCGCTCGTTTTATGTCACAGGCCTATAAATATAATTAAGCTGGCTAATAATGAATTACTCCCTAGATTTCTGCTTAATCAACTCCGGAGGTTGATTAGCTTTAAACCCCGGGAGAAATATTGCTGATAAAAATGTTATTCTAATTTTTTTGCCCTGCTATAATAAAGTTATGGTAAAAACTGATGCCCCCAAGAAAAATAAAATTCTCCCCTCTTTTCTGCCGCCAGAAATTAAGGCTATTTTTGAAAAATTCTCCCAAGCCGGTTGGGAAATTTATTTAGTCGGCGGCGCGGTCCGGGACATGCTCTTGGGAAAAAAAGAAATTAATAACTGGGACTTTACCACCAACGCTTGCCCTGAAAAAATCCAAAGTCTTTTTGAAGAAAGTTTTTATGATAATCAATATGGAACAGTTAAAATCCCCCACCCCAAATTCACTCCCATCGAAATTACTACCTACCGCCACGAAAAAGGCTATCGCGATTTTCGCCACCCTGACCAAATTTTTTGGGGGAAAACTATCGAAGAAGATTTGTCCCGTCGTGATTTTACTATTGACGCCATCGCCTTAGGCCTTGTTGAGCCACTGCCAAAGGCCAAAGACCAAAGACCAACGACCAAATTAATCGATCCCTTCGGCGGTCAAAAGGATTTGGAAAAAAAACTAATCCGCGCTGTCGGTGATCCCGACGAGCGCTTCGCCGAAGACGCCTTAAGACTTTTGCGAGCGATTCGTTTAGCCACGGTCCTAAATTTCGAAATTGAAGAAAAAACTTTTAACGCGATTAAAAAGAACGCTGCTTTAATTAAAAAAGTCTCCGGCGAACGCATTCGGGAGGAAATTTTTAAAATTATCAAAAGCGACCAAGTTGAAAAAGGCTTTAATTTTTTACGCGAAACTGGCCTTTTAGAATACCTTTTTCCCGAGTTTCTTCCTGCCTACAATTTAACGCAAAAGGGCCATCACCTTTGGGATGTCTGGCGCCATTCTCTTCTTTCGGCTAAATTCTGTCCTTCTGGCGATCCTGTTGTCCGCTTGGCCGCTCTTCTCCACGATATCGGCAAGCCACAGGTGGTGGCCGAAAAAGACGGCGAACGCACTTTTTATAATCACGAAGTGGTGGGGGCGAGAATGGCCCGCCAAATCGGCCAACGTTTACGCCTTTCCAATAAGGATTTAGACCGCCTTTATCGCCTTGTCCGCTGGCACCAATTCTCGGTTTCGGAAAAACAAACTGATAAGGCACTAAAACGTTTCCTGCGCCGGGTGGGCCTGGAAAACGTAGAGGATATGCTGGCGTTGCGCACCGGCGATCGGCTGGGAAGCGGAGCCAAAAAAACTTCTTGGCGCACCGAAGAATTTAAAAAACGGCTGATCGAGGTTCAAAAGCAGCCTTTTAGCGTTACCGACTTAAAAATAAATGGCCACGACGTGATGAAAATTTTGGATATCCCGCCGGGGCCAAAAGTAGGCGAGGTGCTTAACGAAATTTTTGCCAAAGTAGAAGAAGGGAAACTGGAAAATAACCGCGATGTTCTCTTGCGGGAGATAGAAAAAGTTAAATAAGGCCCTCCTGCTACTGGCGTGGCGAGACATAATTTGTCATCCCAAATTAAATTCAGGACATTGTTAAGGTCTAGAAAAAACAGATCCTGATTTTCATCAGGATGACGAATTACTGCCAACTAAGGACTATTTTTTCTTTCTTCCCCGCCGCCACTGTTCAAAGGTAACCAAAAGAGGCACGGCTAAAAAGGTAGAAGAATAAGTCCCCAAAATTGTTCCCGCCAAGAGAGCTGTTGTAAACCAGCGAATCGTTTCCCCTCCTAAAAGAAGGGCTGCCGTCAGCATAAAAATAATCGTTAAGGAATTATTAATATTACGCACGATTGTTTGACTTAAGGCCTTGTTCGCCATCTCTTCAAGATTATTAGCATCAAAAAACCGTCCCGTTTGCTTACGAATGTAATCAAAGGTTACCACCGTATCGTGGACCGACGAGGAAAGGGTAGTAAGAAGAGCGGTAATAAAAAGAGCGTCTACGCCCACTCCGCGTACTTTCCCCAAAAAAGAAAAAGTGCCAGTAAGAATAAGGGCGTCATGAAGCATCGCCAAAATCGCAAAAATACCAAACTGATAGCTTTTAAACCGCCAACTGATGTAAAGCAAAATCAGTATTACTGCCACAATTAAGGCGGTTAAGGCTTTGGTAAATAACTCTCCTCCGATTGCCGGGCTCACCGTTTCAAAACGCAATTTCTCAACCGGCGCGAAGTTCTTTTCTAAAGCGGCTAGCACCTCCTCCTGGTTTTTATCACTCTCAAACCTGATAAGAAAGCTTCCTTCTTGCGTTTCTTGAATTTGAGAAACGTTAACCTCTTCATTTTTAAAGGCCACCCAAACCTCATCACTAGCTGTCGGCTTGCCAAGTTTTACCTCTAAAAGAGAGCCGCCGGTGAAATCAAGCGATAAAACCAAGCCAAATCGGGCCAGAAAAAATATCGAGAGGCCCACCAAAATGGCCGAAATAATAAAACTGAGGTAACAATATTTTAAAAAATTCATCCTTTATAAATACAAATTCAAAATTCAAAAGTTAAAAGTTTTTCGTTTTGCTTTTGAATTTTAACTTGTAATTTTGACTTTTAAATTTTTACTTTTTCCGCCAGAGGCGGACCCGCCTTGGGCGGGGACTTTTAATTATTTGCTTCTCTGGCCTTTTTAATTCCTCCCAAAACCCTTATTAGCGTCCGGCTCACCACAATACCGGTAAATAAAGAAAGCACCACTCCCAACCCCAAAGTGAGGGCAAAACCACGAATCATCCCCGCCGTGGGGAAAAAACTCCAATCAAAGGGATTAAGAAGAATAAAAGCGGTGATAATGGTGCAAGCATTAGCATCACGAATGGAATCCCAAGCTCGGCCGAAAGCCAACTCTAGCGCTGGCATTCCTTCTCTCCCTTGCCGCTGTTCTTCCCTTAACCTTTCAAAAATTAAAATATTCGCGTCCACCGCCATGCCAATTGACAAAATTAAACCCGCAATCCCCGGCAAGGTTAGCGTTACAGGAATAAGCCGATAAAGCGTCAGGGTTAAAAGGCCATAAATAAGCAAGGCAAGATCGGCAATTAAACCTAATTTCCCATAATAGGCGGCCATAAAAATTATCACCGCTAAAAGCCCCACCGCCCCCGCCCAGAGACTCTGACGAACTGCCTCCTGGCCCAAGCTTGCCTCAACTGTCCGCTGCTCTACCAGTTTTAAAGAAACCGGCAGAGCCCCCGCATTCATCTGCGCCACCAGCTTTTTAGCCTCATCCAAAGAAAATTCCCCCTTAATCACCGCATTACCATCCTTAATCGGTTCTTCTACGACCGGCAGAGAAAGGGGCATTTCGTCCAAAAAGATAGCCAAAATCTGCCCCACTGTTTCCTCAGTTAAACGGGCAAATTTTTCCTTCCCTTCAGGAGTAAATTCCAGCGTAATTAAAGGCTCACCGGTCGTGGGGTCAAAATCAATACCTGCTTTTTTAAGATCCGCGCCCGTCAGGTCAGTCGACACAAAGCCTGCCGATGGGCTGGCCTCGTCAACTTGGCGACGAAAATCAAGCTGAGCGGTCTGGCCAATCAGGCCAATCGCCTCCTCTGTATTTTCTACTCCCGGCAACTCTACAATCAGTCGCAACTTATCTTGCTGCCGCGCCGTTTCTACTATCGCTTCACTCACCCCATAAAGATCCACCCGCCGCCTGATATTTTCCCGCAGGCTTTCTTCAATTGAAGAAATTTCTTCTGCCGATCGCCCTCCCACTTCAGTTTCAAAAACTAAATGAGAACCGCCCGCCAAGTCCATTCCTAAACGCAAAGGATAGGAGGTGGGAATATTTATCCCCAAAAAAGAAATCGTCGGGTGAGGAATAACGACCTCTTTATCTATCGAAAGTCCCAAAAAAGAAAAGCGCAAAGGCACCCTTTCGGGAAGATTCAAATAAAGGCAAACTAAACTTAAAAGCAAAATTAGCCAAAAAAGACGTTTCGTTTTTTTCATCGTTTTTTAAATTAATTTAGCCGTTTAAAAGAGAAAGCTCGTCGCCTAAAATCGTTACTCGCGGTTTAATAAGAAAGTCGGCTAGAAAGGGATCCTTCCCCGCCAGACGAAAACGAAACTCTTTTTCGTCCATAACCGTATAGTTAATCTCTTCTCCTCGCCTTTTCTCCTCTTCAGAAACCAACGCTGCCAACTCCGGCAGAATTACCTCGCCCACCACCAAAATATTAATCTCTTCACTCTCCTGCCGCGGCATTTGGCGAAGAAAACGCCGCGTTAAAAAAACCGCCTTAATCTTCCCTAGCCGCCCCCTATTTTTAATCATCGCCCCGCCCAGCGCCCCCTTTTTAGCAAAAATAGCCTCAAGCTCGGGAAAAAAAAGATGATCAGGATTAAGAGAAAAATACACACGGTTACCTCTTTTCTCGGATTTTAAAACCCCTTCTTTTTCTAAATTGAGAAGTTCCCGGCGGATGGCATTGCTCTGCTCTCCCAAGTCACGGGTTAACTGCCGGCCATAAAGCATCATTCTGGGGCGGGCGAAAAATTCGGCTAAAATTTTCTCCCGAACGCGGGAAGTAAAAAGAAAACCTGACACAATTAATAGGTAATTTTGTTACCGGCAGGCACAATTTCAATCCAAATCTGACCTCGGTTAAAGCGAATTTCTCGACCACTCTTGTCACTAAAAATCGTTCTTGATGTTCGGCTCGGCTTTTCCCATGTTGCCTGAATTGCCTTGCCATCTTGAAAAACTAAAGCTTCGCCTTCGCCTACGGTCTTGTAAAGAAGATGTTTATGCTCATCAACGCCGGTGGTTTCTTTTGCAAACTGAACCACTACCACTTTCGCCGTTAACGGCTGGCCAGTGAGAAAATCAATATGTTCTTGCCCCCCATTGGCGCGCTTATAAAGATTACTCTCCCGATTATATTCCCACACCACATCATACTGAGGCTGGTTAGACCAAAAGTAAATCGTAATCGGGCTGGTCGGCTCGCCTCTTTCTCCTAATTCTGCTTCTTCTTTAAAAAGCCATGACCGAAAATTTTTATCCCATTCCTCTCCTGTCTTGGCAGTTTCATTGGTTAACCCCCGATTCGCCGCAATCTCCCACACATTGGCCGAATCGCAGAACATCGTATGTTCTGTAGCCACTTCGTGACCGGTGCGGGTCATCTCACGATGGCAAGCCTGATAGGGAAGGGAAAATTGATCCAAATCACTCCAGCTTCCCTTATCCTTCCAGCCATATTGCTCAATTTGACAAAGCGCCTTGGCCTCATTATAGACCGTGGGATCGTCGCATTTGCCTGCCCCTCCCACGTGAAGATATAGGGGATAATCGCCATACTCTGAAGCCCAATCCAAAAAATAAGTCCGCGCCGAACGCACTGGCCCAATATCATATGGTTTGGCCCAACCCCCTACCGCCCCGCAATAAAAAATAGCCAAAAAGCGGGTGATGCCCCCTTCGGCTACCGCTTCATAAACCACATCGGCTCGCGAAAGACCTGACTGTGGCCGGCAATCGGCGTGGTTTTCAATCATTGCCGCCAACGGCCGTCGCTTCTCCCACACCTCTCGTTCACCCTTGGTAAAATAAGCGCCGTTTAAAGGGCATTCCTGATCCCGCGGACCACTGGTGTCGATGGCCGTCGCCGTCGCTTCTTCTTCTGAAACAGGAGAAACCACCACGCTTGTTCTGGCGGCGCTAAAAACCGCATAAGAAATGCCCGTCGCCGCTAAATAAAGCAACAAGCTGCCAATAATAAAAGTTAATTGAGGATTTTTAAATATTTTTTTCATTTCTTCAAAGCTTGACGAATGGCTTCCTTCTCTTCCTCAGAGAAAGGCATCTCCTTTTCTGCTTCTCCCTTCTTGACTATTTTAGCATAAACTCTTGTTTCTTCCCGATTATGAAGGCTGCTGATAACAAAACCATTGTTATTCCCGTCAAGCAAGGCTAAAGAAAAGCTTTGGTTGCCCCCCGTTTCGGCAAAAGGGTTAAAACGCATTAAGCCTATTTTTTGGATATGAAATTGGCCTTCCTTTGCTAAAATTTTAATTTGCTCCTGATTTTTTTTAATTTCTCCCTCGTTTTTTTTCGCCGAGGCAATAAGCTGATCTAAAATTTTATCAATCGAAGGGTTTTTCTCGGTTGAAAAAACTTTAGAAAAGCGGCGGTAAAGAAAAATAAAAATAATCGTTAAGGCCGCTAACCACGCCGCCAAAATCCCCCAAAGCCAATAACCTTGCCCCCCCTGCATCATCTTGCCTTCTATTTTAACCTTCGGAGAAATAAGTTGTCAATCAAGAAATAAATTTTTCCTTTAAAGTTTTTCTTGAGCAATAGCGACTACTTCACCATGGCTAACTTTTTGTAAAAACTGAGGGGTAGTTTTGAAAACGCTAAATTGATCACCCGCCGCCGCCCATACTTCAGAAAAAGTAAAAAGATCTTTGTCGAGAAAAGTTTTTATTGGCTTAAGATGAGCAAACGGGGGTACCCCGCCAATAGCAAAACCGGTGACCCTATGAACAAAATTAGCATCAGCTTTAAAAATTTCTTCTCCCAAAAGCCTAGATAGTTTCTTTTCATCTATACGGCTAGCGCCACTGGCAACCACCAAGATTGGTTTACCGCTCGCAGTTTTAAAAATAATTGATTTGGCTATTTGGCCAACCCGGCAATTAATTGCCTCTGCCGCTTCAAAAGCCGTGCGAGTAGGCTGCGGCAAGCAAAAAATTTCCGCCTGGATTCCTAACTTTTTCGCCTCTTTTCTAAACCGACCTGCCCCCTTAGTCATAGCTTTATAATACTCTTTTTGCAGAAAAAATTCTTTCTTGGTTTTTAATCTCACAATCTTTATCCTCAGCTTATCTCAGCTTTTAACTTGCGTCCAGGTTCATTTTAGGTTAGAATAGCGTTAGACATGGCTAAAAACAAAAAAAAGCGAAACCGGCAGAAAAAAAGACTAGCTCAGATAAAAAAACAAAACCTTCTTCCTAAAACCCAAGAAACAGCAATCTCACCTTCTTCGCCAAACTTCCTTAAGAAAGATCTCTTAAAAACCTTTATTTGCGCCTTGCTTATTATCGTCTTCCAGTTTATGCTATACTGGTGGAAAAAGTAAAGCTATTTTCTGCCCAAAAATAAAGGAGGTGAGAAAAGATGACCTTTTACTGCGTTAAATGTCGAGCTAAAAAAGAGGTACAAAACTACGAAACGGTAACTTGGAAAAACGGCCGAAAAGCCGCCAAAGCAAGTTGCCCTGATTGTGGAACCGGAATGTACCGCGTTCTGCCTCAGGCGTAAACACTTTCTTTTATCCCGCAAAGATTAAAGAAAGTTTCGTCCAAAAAAGCTCGCCTCGAAAAGAGGGGAGCTTTTTGGTGGTAGCCACATAATCTCGAATTGCCCCCTGTTATTCCAAAGCAGAAGAGCGATACTGGAGCGCTTCAAAAATATAATCTTTCTTTATCCTCTCCTCGCCTGCCAAATCGGCAATAGTTTGCGCCACTTTGAGAGTCCGAAAATAAGCCCGGGCAGAAAGCCGTAACCTTTCGGCTGCTTTACCCAAAATTTGCCGCGCTTCTTCCTCCGTCCGGCAAAATTGTTTTACCTCACGGGTTCCCATCTCGGCATTACAAATTAGTCCTGTTTTAAAAAATCGTTTTCTTTGCCGCCAGCGTGCTTTTTCGATCTTCTCCCGCGCCTTTTTTGACGTTTCCTGATTCGGTGGCATTTCTCCCGTTAGCTTTTTTATTTCTACTGCCGGCACTTCAAGATGAAGATCAATCCGATCAAGCAAGGGACCAGATATCTTCTTGCGGTAGCGAGCAATTTCCCCCGGCAGGCAACGGCAGGTATGCTTCGGGTCGCCTAAAAAACCACAAGGACAAGGGTTAGCCGCCGCCACCAAAATAAAACGCGCCGGGAAGAGGCAGCTACCGGCCGCCCGGGAAATAATTACCTGCCCTGATTCCATTGGTTGGCGAAGGGACTCTAGAACGTGGCGGGGAAATTCAGGTAATTCATCTAAAAAAAGTACTCCCCGATGAGCCAAAGAAATTTCCCCCGGCAGAGGATGACTCCCACCGCCAATTAAACCGACCCGTGAAATAGTATGATGGGGCGAACGAAAAGGCCTCTCTGCCACCAATGAGGACCGATCGGGCAAGAGGCCAGCCACCGAATAAATCTTGGTTACCTCCAAAGCCTCTTCTTCTGTCAACGCCGGCAAAATACCGGGAATAGTTTGGGCCAACATTGTTTTTCCCGCTCCGGGGGGTCCTTGCATAAAAAGGTTATGGCCGCCGGCAGCAGCAATCACCAAGGCTCTTTTGGCGTTATCCTGACCAATAATGTCGGCAAAATCCACCGCCGCCTTTTGCGATGATAAAATTTCTCCAAAATCAAGAGGGGCAATTTTCTTAAGCTTCTTCTCGCCGCTAAAATGAAAAAGAAGCTCTTTGAGGCTGGAAACGGGATAAGAAATAATTTCCCCCACCGCCGCCGCTTCCTGACAATTTGCTGCCGGTAGGAAAACTTGTTGAAAGCCCCATTCTTTGGCGGCCATCACCATCGGCAAAACGCCATTAACCTGCCGCACCGCGCCATCTAGAGAAAGTTCTCCCAGAATAAGTGTTCTTTCTAAATCAATTTTAGAAATTTGACCCGAAGCGATAAGAATTCCTACCGCCATCGGCAAATCGAAGGAAGGCCCAACTTTTGGTAAATCCGCCGGCGCTAAATTAATCACCACCTTATGACGAGGAAAAGAAGTTCCTGAATTATCAATGGCCGAGCGGATCCTTTCTTTAGCTTCTTCCACTGCCTTATCCGGCAGGCCAACGATTTTAAAAGTGGGGAAACTGCGTTCCACCACATCTACTTCCACTTCAATTTGGCGACTCTCTAATCCAAAAGTAGCCGCTGAAAAAATCCGGGCAAGCATTGATAAAAAGAATAGTCAATTCGGGGAGAAAATACAAGAAGGAAATGAGAAACGCCCCCAAAACGAAAAGGTATTAAGTTCTCCCGCCCTAATTCAAAAATCAAAAGGTAAAATTCTCTTCCGAAGGAAAACCCACTTCTGGCGGAAAAATTACAATTAAAAAGCTAAAAGTTTCTATTTTGTTACTTTTGAATTTTAACTTGCAATTTTGACTTTTAAATTTTAACTTTTGACTTTTAATTTATATACTTAATACTCTTTTTTGCTCTTGGAAGAGAGTAAGCCAGGTTCTGTTCTTGGCGAAAATCTCTCTTTGCCCTCGCGATATATGTAAAAAAGGAGTGATTGAAATATCTCGGAGGTTGCCGTCGGGAGGATTGCCATCCCGCCAGTGGCAGGATAGAGCTTATGCTCTCGTTTCACCCCAGCCCCTTCGGTAAAGAAAAAACTGGGCTCGTCTCTGTGGCTCTTACTATCCCCGCCTAGGGCGGGGTCCCCGGATCTTAACCGGGGCACCGTCTTTCCTACGGCCTGGACTTTCCTCTCCGCCGATGAGGCGGAGTATTCGCCCTTCTTCCAAGAGCGCCTTAATTATAGCAAAAATTCTCTTATTTTTCCAAGAGCTCCGGTATTTGCCTAAGCTCTGCCCAAATCACCTTCACCACCAAAGTCAAAGGCAAAACGAGAATCGCCCCCCCAATGCCCGCTAAACGAGCGCCGATTAATATGCCAATTAATACCGCTAACGAGTTAATGCCAGTGGCTTTTTGCATCACCTTTGGCACAATAAAAGCATTCTCGATCTGTTGAACTAAAAAATAAAACAATATGACTAAGAACGCCCTAGACGGAGAAATAATCAATGCCAAGATCACTCCCGGCGCGGCTGCTAAAACCGGACCGATATTGGGGAGAATTTCTAAAATACCGGCTAAAAATGCCAAGGGAAGAGCGTATTTTACTCCTAAGACAAGAAGGCCAAAATAAACCATCAGGCCTACCACGAGCATTAGAATTAGTTCGGCCCGCAACCAATTGGCCAATTCTCCCTCAATTTCGACTGTTAGCTCCTCTGCCTTTTTTGCTTTTTCTTCACCTAGCAACGGCGCCAAATACCCAAAGAGCTTTTTCCTTTCCAAAAGCAAATAAAAACCGATAATTGAAGTAAAAATAAGGGCACTTGCGCTTGTTACTACTCCCCGCGTCGTCTTTAAGATCCCTCCCGAGAGAGAGCCCAAGAAAGAGCCAATGTTTTGCCACGAGACGTTATCTGAAAATAATCCCTGATTCCCTTGAGGAAAAAGCCATTGCCAATTAAAATTATCACCACTTTTAAGAGAGTCTAAAAGCAAGCTTGTTTCGTTAATCAAAGGAGGCACTAGACCAAACCCTAGCAGGCTAATAATAGATAAAACCAAAAGATAAACTAAAACCGTCCCCATTAACCGAGGAATGTGCCATTTTTCTAACCAAGAAACTGCCGGATTAAGCACCAGCATAAGAATAAACCCCACCAAAACCATTAAAAGCACATCGCGGATCAAATACAAAAACGCTAGCCCTGCCAAAACCAGCAGCGCGGTCAAAAGATGTTTTAAAAAAAGATCTTTTTCTTCTTTAGGCACGGTAACTCAATTTAAAATGCAAAGATTAGAGATCAAAACCTAGATAAAAATTCAAAGATATTTTTAGTTTTTCTAACTTCTAACTTCTAACTTTTGACTTTTAATTTTTAACTTTTATTTATCATACCAAACTTCCACCAATTTCTCCACTTTTTCCTGATAATTTTCGTCCGTAATGTCAAACCAAATAATTTCTTTATCTCTTTTAAACCAAGTCATTTGACGCCGGGCATATTGATATTCATCGCTCTGCCATTTTTCAATTATTTTCTGTTTCTTCTCTTTGGAATTGTCCTCGCCTTCAAACCACTCCTGCCATTCCCGGTAGGCCAGGGTTTCCCCCAAAGATGAATTATCAAAGTCAAACCCTCCCCCAAGAAGCTCTCCAATCTCTGCCAGCAAACCTTCTTTCAATCTTTCCTCCACCCGACGATTAATCCTTTCTTTCAAAAAAAAAGGCGGCGCCTTGAGGCCAATCTTTAAAATTGCCCCCTTTTTCTCGAGATTAAATTCATTTTTAATGCCGGAAAAATTCCCCGATGATTCCTCTTTCCCCTTGTTTTTAAGAACCAACTCTAAGGCTCTGATTAA
>JAGPNC010000001.1 GCA_018052565.1 Candidatus Shapirobacteria bacterium
CCGTCGCCAGCCTTAGTCGCGGGAATAAACCCATATTCGGTGGGATAAAAAACCGAGCTATAAAGAACCCTGTCAAGAACAAAGGCGTTTAGGCTCTCTTCCCATTCATATTTATTAGAAGTCTGACGAGGAACCTCAATGAAGGCATAAACTAATCTCGGCGGTTTTGGCCCTGATGTTGTTAAAAATCCTTTCATTTTTTGTTTCTTTAATTCTTACGGGAGAAAAAGATTATATCATATTTTCCTTTCTTGTGGTAGAATAAGAACAATGAAAAAAGATATTCATCCTAAATACTATCCTCAGGCCAAGGTAACCTGCGCTTGCGGCAACACCTTCACCACCGGCTCAACCCAACCGGAAATTAGGGTGGAAATTTGCGCCCAATGCCATCCCTTCTTCACCGGCGAAACAAAGTATGTCGACAGCGGCGGTCGGGTCAAGAGATTTGAGGATTGGCGGCAAAAAGCCCAAGAAAAGCCACATCGGAAAAAAGATAAAAAGAAAATTGCCTTCGAGGCAACACCTGCCTCACTTAAAGAAATGCTGGAAAAGGCAAAAAAAAATGGCTAACGCAATCTTAGAAGTAAGGCCAGGCCCCGGGGGAGAAGAGGCAAGAATTTGGCAAAAAGATCTTTTGCGAATGTACACCCGGTTTGGGACCAAAAGAGGGTGGCAGGTTGAAGTTTTGGATGAAAATACTCTCCGCCTTAGGGGGGAAAAAGCCTGGGAAACTTTAAAAAATGAAGCGGGGGTTCACCGTGTCCAACGAATTCCCAAAACAGAAAAAAGGGGTCGGCAACATACTTCTACGGCCACGGTAGCCGTACTACCGGAAATTCCAGAAACCGAACTTCACCTATCTTTGGAAGAAATCGAATTCGAGGCCTTCCGCGCCGGCGGCCATGGAGGTCAAAATGTTAATAAGGTAGCTACCGCGGTTCGCCTCCGCCACAAGCCAACAGGGCTGGTTGTCTCCTGCCAATCACAGCGATCACAAGAACAAAACCGCCAGCTGGCGCTAAATTTACTTCGAGCCAAACTTTGGCAACAAGAAGAAGAAAAAAAAGAACAAAAAATTAATCAGTTGCGCCGACAGGCAATCGGCAGCGCGAAAAGGGCGGAAAAAATGAGAACTTATAACTTCCCCCAAAACCGCGTTACTGATCATCGCCGAGGCCGGTCGTGGAAAATCTTGGGCGAGGTGATTGACGGCAACTTAGAAAAAATCATTTAAACTCCCCGGCTATCCCGTCCTCTCTTGTAAGATCACTTCTATTTCCTGGCTTTCCCCTTTCCGCCAGCGCATTATTTTTATCTTGTCGCCCACTTTCTTTTTGTTAATAATCTCCACCAAGCCTCCCTTGGTGTCTTTTATTTTTTGGCCATCGATAGAAATAATAATGTCACCGGGCTTAATCCCTGCCTCATCCGCTGGCGAGCCAGCTACCACCTCAGCCACATATGCCCCCTCCGGAATCTCATTTAAAATAGCCGCCTCCTGAGAGACCATCATATAATTAACCCCTAAAAAGGGCCGAGAGAATTCTCCCGTTTGACGAAAAGTAGCCAATGCCTCTTTTACGGTGTTAATTGGCAAGGCAAAACCAATATTTTCTGCTCCCGACGCCACCGCCACATTTACCCCAATCACCTGACCAGCAGAATTGATTAGGGGCCCGCCAGAATTACCCGGGTTAATCGCCGCATCAGTTTGGATAACATTGTCCAATTCTTCAATATAGCCCTCAAAAACGGAGCCGGCGGTAATACCCCGGCCAAGACCGGAAATAACTCCCGTTGTCACGGTATGGCGAAATTCCCCCAAAGCAGTACCAATGGCCACCACAAATTGACCCACTTTAAGACTATCGGAGTCTCCTAATTCTACCGGCGCTAGCCCTTGCGCCTCAATTTTTAAGAAAGCCAAGTCGTTCGCCGGGTCCCGATAAATATTCTTCACCGGGTATTTCTTATTATCAGCGGTAATCACCTCATATTCCGCTTTCGTATCCGCCACCACATGCTTGTTGGTAACAATCAAGCCCTGCGAATCAATCACAAAACCCGTCCCCACGTCCTGTTGAATTTCCCGTTCGCTATTGGGAAAAGTAAAGCCGAAAAAAGAAAAAAGATCAGAGGGCAACCCCACCGTCTGTTTTTTCTTCATCCCCACCGTTACCACCGAAGGCGACGCTTTCTCCGCCACCTCAATGACCACCGATTCTTCTTTTACTACCTTTTGCTCAACTACCGCGGGAGAATTTGACGGCAAAGAAGTGGCCGCAGTAAAACGATCCAAAAATCCGAAATGAAATTGGCGGTCAAGCAAAGCACCACCTAAAACCAGCCCCACCGCCAAAAGAACAATCGCAAAGTTAATAAGAAAATTCTTTGGTCTCATAGCGCCATTCTAAATAACATTCTGCTCATTTCTGCTGCCTCACCCCTTCATCCAAACAAATTAAATTCAAAATTCAAAAGGTAAAAGTTAAAATTTCAATTAAAAAGTCAAAAAATTTTTTTACTTTTGAATTTTTCCGCCAGCCCCGCCACGGTGGGGCCAAAGGCGGATTGACCTTCAAATTTCTTTACTGGCTTAACCTTTTTATTCTTCCTTTCAGAAGGCTTCTCCTGTTGGACTTAAAAGGGGGGTTATTTCTCCCTCGCTCCACAGATAAATTAAGGTCGCTTCAAGTCGTCCGCTTTCTCCCTTTTCTCCTACCAAAACAACTCTTCCTCCTTTTTCTAAGCTGGCAAAATTCGTTTTTACCGCTTCTTTCCCTTTTTCTTTTTTAATAACTTTTGCTTTCCCTGCTATTACTTCCAACACTTGGCCACTATTTTCTTCCAGGCTAAAAACGGCCTCTTCCTGAGAAATGTCACTTACCTTACCAAAGTAAGACTGACGCGCCAGCTTTTGCGGCTGGCTTTTGATAATTCTCTTCGCCGCTAATCTTGGGGCAGATAAGCGCGCCTGATAACCCATCACGACCAAAAAATCCCCCTTTTTTAAATCTTCGGCGGTAATTTTTTGACGGTTTTCATCAACAAAAACAGTTTCCTCGTCAAAAGTAACCGTCACTTCACCGCCGCCTTTTAATAAAATTATTATTCCTTTCTTAATTTCCGCTGAAACAACTTCTCCCACCCAGCCCCTTTTTACCGGCGTTGGCGCCTCTTCCGTTTCTTGAATAAGCGCTTCTACCTCTTCCTCAAGCCGGATCACTTTCTGGTTGTTTGTTTCGCTTGCCGGCACCTCAAGCGTTTCCTCTGCTTCCGCCAACGCCGTTACCTCTTCCTGAACTAATTGGCTTAAATCTACCGCAAAGACTCGCCTCCCCCAAAAAACCAGCAAAAAAATAGCTAAAAAAAGACTTATTGGGAAAATTACTCCCTTTTTCTTACTCATAAAAGGTGCTTTTTAAATCTTAGCGGTAGAATAAATTAAAGTCAAGTTTGCTTCTGCCTTGCTGCCATCTTTGTCATAAGCGGTAACTTTTATTTCGTTTACCCCGCCCACAAGAAGGATTTCGGTTTCAAACTTACCCTCACCATCTGCCTCAACAATATTCTCCCCCTCAGGATAAATTACCACCACCACACTTCCCGGCGCCGTTTCCCCTTTTAAAACCACTTTCTCCTCTCCGCTAATACTTTCATCCTCAGGGCTTTCAATTTTAAGAGGAAGAGAGAGGACAGGAGTAAGAAGGGCAAGAGTAGGGGATTGATTTTCAATCGGCGCTGACGAAGGCACCGCTAAGTTTTTCTCGCTGGTGGTCCTGCTTGTCCACCAAAGCCCGCCCATAACAAGAAGACCCAAAATCACGCCGCCAGCAATTGCCAAAATAACTTCCTTGCGCATATATATTTTCCCAGACTATATATACTATAGTCTATATCTGTCTCCATTGTCAATGGGAAAAATTTATGGTAGTATAACTATAATTCAAAAGTTAAAATTTAAAATTCAAAATTACAAGTTTAAATTCAAAAGTAAAACGAGAAAACTTTTAACTTTTGACTTGCAATTTTTAATTTTGCATTTTAACTTTTGAATTTTTGAAGCAATTTAGTCACTTAACAATTTAAGCAACAAGTTTTAGATGGAAATCTGGTACTTAGGTCATTCTTGCTTTCGCTTACGCGCCAGAAATGGGGTCATTGTTACCGACCCCCACGACCCCCAAATTGGCTTCAAAATGCCTAGGGTGAGCGCCGATATTGTCACCATTAGCCATGATCATTTCGATCACAATCGTTCCGACTTGGTAGAAGGTAGCCCAAAAGTCTTAAGATGGCCGGGAGAGTATGAAATTAAGGAAATTTTTATTACCGGCTTGCCCTCTTATCATGATAAACAGCGAGGCCAAGAGAGGGGGGAAAACGTTATTTTTCTTTTCGAAACCGAAAAAATAAAAATTTGTCATTTGGGCGATCTAGGAGAAAAACCAACCGCAAGGGTTTTAGAAACCATCCACTCCGCTGATATTCTTTTCCTCCCCGTGGGGGGCACTTTCACTCTTTCTCCCCAAGAAGCAGCCTCCTTGGCCAAGGAGCTTGAACCAAAAATTGTCATTCCGATGCACTACCAAGTTCCCGAGCTAGTCGGAAATTTAAAAGAAAAATTATCCCCTTTGTCTGAATTTGAAAAAGCGTGGGGTCAAAAACTAGAAATTCTTTCAAAATTAAACATCACTCCAGATGATCTTCTCTTGAGCGAAGGGGCAAGAGTAGTCGCTTTAGAAAGAAGATAAAAGTCAGTAAGTCGTAATCAGTAACGCGTAACGAACAAGAGACAAATGCAGAAATCAAAATGCAAATGTCAAGTTGAAATCGCAAATCTCAAAACTCAACAAATGGCAAAACGACAATGCAAATCTCAAATCTAAAAAAACACTTTCAAACTTAAGAAAGTTTTGCCATTTACCATGTAGTTTTACCATTTGACATTTGCCATTTGAGTTTATTCATATTTTGCATTTTTCTCTTTCATTTTGAATTTTTACGCCAGAGGCGCATCCGCCTTGGGCGGGAACTTTTAACTTTTAACTTTCTTTCATGCCTTCTCCTATTCGTATTCCCCCCCATTCCGACGAAGCCGAAGAATCAGTCTTAGGCGCGATTTTAATTGATAAGGATGCTATTGTTGCCGTCGCTCCTAAATTAAAACCAGAATTTTTCTACGACGAAAGTCGGGGGCTTATTTTTAAAGCCGCCCTTTCTCTTTATGAAAAGAGAAAACCTATCGACTTAGTTACTTTAAGCGAGGAAATAAAGAAAGAGAAGGCTTCAGCTAAAATAGGGGGGAAGGCATACCTGGCAAAATTAACAAATTTAGTCCCTACCGCTGCTAATATTGAAGAATACGCTCAAATTATTAAAGATAATTTCGTTAAAAGAAGGCTCATCAGTTTGGCAGCACAAATTTCTTCCTCCGCTTTTGAGGAAAAAGAAACAACAGAAAAAATCTTGGATCAGGCTGAGGGAGAAATTTTCTCTCTTTCCCAGTCGAACTTACAAAGAAGCTTCATCCCCTTGCGGGAGGTGCTGTCTGAATCATTTGACCGCTTAGACGAACTTCATAAAAGAGCGGGGGGTCTACGGGGAGTGCCTACCGGCTTTGCCGATTTGGACAACCTTTTGGCCGGCATGCAGGCCTCAAACATGCTTGTTTTAGCCGCTCGTCCGGGAATTGGCAAGACCGCCTTAGGCTTAAATTTCGCCCGCCATGCGGCGGTAGAAGAAAATTTAACCGTTGGTTTTTTTTCTTTAGAAATGAGCCAAGAAGAATTAGTTGACCGCCTCTTGGTCCGTCAAGCTCAAATTGACAGCTGGAAGCTAAAAACCGGCCGCCTAGATGAAGATGACTTCGCCCGTCTTTCTGAGGCGATGGGCACCTTGGCCGAAGCGCCTCTTTTTATCGACGACACGCCGGGGATCTCTGTCGCCGAAATGCGTACCAAAGCCAGGCGCCTGCAAACAGAAAAAAGCTTAGATCTTATTATTGTTGATTACCTTCAATTAGTTCATGGCCGAAACTTGGAAAATCGCGTTCAGGAAGTTTCGGAAATTTCTCAAGGGTTAAAAAATTTAGCCCGGGAACTTAAGGTCCCTCTTCTGGCCATTTCCCAACTCTCCCGAGCCGTGGAAATTCGGGGAGGGCAACGTCCCCGCCTGGCTGACTTGCGCGAAAGCGGCTCTATCGAGCAAGATGCCGACGTGGTAATGTTTCTTTACCACGAAGATGAAGATGATCGGGAAAATGTAACCCTAGAGGTTGCTAAACATCGTAATGGACCTTTGGGCCAAATTAACCTTCGTTTTGTTCCTAAACAAGTAAGCTTTTACCCGATGGAGAAAAGGCTAGGGGAGAAAGAGTAAAAAGAATAAGTTAAAAGTTCCCGCCCAGGGCGGGTCTCTGCCCGAGGCTGACAGGCCTCTGGCCTGCGCCTCTGGCGGACAACGCAAAACTCAAATCTGAAAGATAGGTAATTCGTAATCCGTAACCCGTAACCGGTAATGATTAAAGATAAAGCAGTTCTTTTCTTTAAATTACGAGTTACTATTTACCAGTTACAAGTTACTGTTTTTTTAGTTTTAACATTTACTATGTAGTTTTGCGTTTTGAGATTTAACATTTGAGTTTATTTATATTTTGCGATTTGCATTTTGAGTTTACTTATACTTGCATTAAATTAAATAAATATGTCTCTAAATTTACCTCTCATCAGCTTCCCCATCTTTGGCTTGGTCCTTTTTTTGGGGTTTTTCGTCGCTTCTTTTTGGTTTTTCAAAAACACAAAAGAAGAGTTCGTAGACGAAGAGCAAGCAATCAGTTTTATTTTCTGGGTTTTTTTAAGTTGGTTGCTTTGCGGCCGCTTTTTCTTTTTTATTACCAACCTTAAAAGTTTCCCTTCTTTTTGGGCCCTTTTTCTCCCCTGGCAGCACCCGGGCCTTTCTTTCGCCGGTGGTATTTTAGGAATGGCTCTAGCCGCAAAAATTTGGGCGAAAAAAAATAAATTTAATCTCTGGCGCATTTCTGACCCGGCTCTTTTTCCTCTCCTTTTTTTCCAAGAACTTTTCTCTCTTGGTCAATTTTTATCCACTCAACAAAATTTTTACTTCTTTGTCTTTCTCATCCTCCTTCTTGGCTCCCCTTTGGGAATTTTCATTAAGAAAAAATATCGCTCTTTTTCCTGGTATCCTTCGGGTAAAATTGGCCTAACCTTTCTGGCTGTTTTAGCCTTTGTTTTAATCAGTTTTTCCATACTTGCTTTTTGCCATCCTCTTAGGTTATACTTTGAAGGCTTGGGAACGCTTTTAATAGGGGGAGTGGCTATTTGGTTAATTTACCAACGCCGCCAGCCATAAAAATTTAATCCGCCAGCGGGCGGAAAAAATGAGCCAGAAAAATAAAAAATTACCAGCAAAAAAGAAGGCGGAAGAAACAGCTATTCGCTTCCCAGCCAGCGTTTTAAAACCAGTGGCTGGTTTCTTAGTTAAAGAGGAAAGGGAAATTTTAAAAAAATTACACCTTCTTTCTAAGGAAGATCCTTTCGCTAATCCCACCCGCCTGACAGACAACGCCGCACCTGATAATGAAGCCCTAGAACAAATAGACCATCTTAAAAACCAAAGCTTGCAGGAACAATTAAAGAAAAATCTCATTCAAGTACGGCGGGCCCTAACGCGTCTTAAAATCGGTAAATATGGCATTTGCGAGGAATGCGGCCAAATGATTGATACCGATCGGTTGATGATTTATCCTCACGCTACCTTATGCGTCAAGTGTGAGCAAAAGAAAAAGAAGTAAAGTGAGCATCGACTATAATTTAATTGACTACTCTTCTTATTGGCAGGGTCGACAATACGAAGCAGAAGCGGAAAAAATTGCCCTTCAAAAACTTTTCTCTTTTCTCCCCAAAAAGAGACAAAAAACTATTCTGGAAATAGGTGCCGGTTTTGGCCGCTTGGCAAACTTTTACGCTCCTCTTTTTAAGAATGTTATTCTAATTGAACCGTCAGAAAAGCTCTTAAAAGAAGCCAAAGAAAATTTGGCTGACCAAAAGAATATTGTCTTTCTTTTGGGAAAAGGAGAAGCGCTCCCCCAAGAGAGCCATAGTATTGATGTTGCTTTAATGGTGCGGGTGAGCCACCATCTTAACGATCTTAATCTTGTTCTTGGGGAGATAAATCGTGTTTTAAAACCAAACGGCTTTCTTATTCTCGAGTTTGCCAATAAAATTCATTTCAAAGCTCGTATCCGCGCTCTGGCAAGGGGAAATTTTTCTTTCTCCAAAAATTTAGTGCCGCAAGACCAGCGACGGCAAAGCAAAAATGACCCTCAAATCGTTTTCTTAAATCATCATCCCCGGGTTGTCCTTAAAACTCTTTCTAAAAACAGCTTTAAGGTTAAAAAAATTCTCTCCGTTTCTAACTTCCGGTCCCCATTTTTAAAAAAAGTTATTCCTCAAAGATGGCTTCTTTTTTTAGAAAAAAATACCCAGGATTTTTTGGCGCCCTTTTGGTTTGGCCCTTCTATTTTCATCTTGGCCAAAAAGAACACTTTTCCCTGATTCCTTCCCCCAAGATAACAGCAACAAGCTACTACCCCCCCTGCGCAAAACACCTTGATCCTTAGCTTATCTTTTACTTCCGGCTCTTCTTAAGAGTCTCATTAAAGGAGATTTCCCGCGACGAAATACTTTTAACTTTTAACTTTTAAAGTTTGACTTATCTTCTTTCCCTCCTCAATCTCGGCCATAAATTGATTCACGCCTGCTGCCCAAGAACCATTAGAAAGAGGCGTATATTTGCTCATGATCTCTTCGGGCGTTCTAAGCCCCTGATTAAAATAATCTTCCCGTAGCCCCCGCGCGACGGTCTCAATCGCTTCTTCCCAGCTTGAGAAGCCGAGCGTCCCCCGACTATGAATTCCCCATCCCCAAGCATTGTAAGAACCAGCGGGAATTTTTTTGCCTAAATTTGATTCTTGTTGGGCAATTGCTACCAAAAGCCTATAGTCAATATCATACTTCTGCGACACCGCAAAAATATAATCGGCATAAGGTTCAAGAGGCGAATGATAATAAGCTAAGTATTGACGCAACAATACTGGTCGGGCATCAACGCCACGAACTTCAAAAGAAAGATTGCCACCTGTAGGAGGAAGAGCCGCATAAAGCCGCAACAAAGAGAGCGGGACGGTGGTTTCCTCTGCCAGTAATTCGCTACTATTCGCCTGTTGGCCCAAAAGCCAAAAAGAAGAAAAAAGCGCCACCGGCGAAAAGAGCAAAAACATCACCATCAAAAGCAGTTTGCCCCACCAATACCCTTTTAATTTATTCATAAAGCCTATCTTTCTAAACTTTAATAAAACAGAAAGTATTTGTCAAGCCCGTCCCGCCGTTTCAGAAGATAAATGATGATTGGCCGTTTTCTCAAACTGGCAGGAAAGATGTCAGCTGCCAACATTTGCTAACAGCAACAGCAGGGTTGCCATTTCCGGGAAAATAAGTTAAAATAGCCCTTATTACATGGGTAAAAGACAAGGGGAAAATAGACTATCGCCAAAGAAAGCGGGAAAAGAGGCGTTACTTAAAACGGCCTTTTTCCGCCCTCAGCCAAAGAAAATCTTCCGAGTTAGTCAGCACCGAGTTTAATTAAGCCTTTCTTATGGCGCAAATTAATTTAAACAAACTTCCGGACAATAGCTTGGAAATCATCGTTAAAACTCCTTGGGAGGAAATTGAGAAGGAATACCAAAAAACGCTTGAAGAAATTCAAAAAGAAGCTACCCTTCCCGGCTTTCGCAAAGGCAAGGCTCCCAAAGCGCAAGTAGAAAAATCAGTCGGCAGAGAAAAAATTTATCAAGAGGTAATTGAGCAGTTGGTACCCCGCCTTTATCAAGAAGCGGTAATAAATCAAAAAATTAACCCCATCGTCAGCCCTAAGGTAGAACTCATCTCGGCCCAAGAAGGAAAAGACTGGGAAATAAAATTTACTACTGCCGAAAAACCAGAGGTTAACTTGGGAAACTACCAAGAAGAAGTTAAAAAAATAAACGCCAAGGGGAAAATCTGGACGCCAGAAAGCGAGGAGAAAAAAAAGCCAGAAGAAAAAGAGGAAGAAGAGAGAAAAAAGCTTGACCAAATTATAGAAACACTTTTAAAAACAAGCCAAGTAACCCTGCCCGCTATTCTATTGGAAAATGATGTTAACCAAAAACTTGCCGGTTTAATCGAAAAAACCGAAAAATTAGGCCTTACCCTAGAGCAGTATCTGACCTCGGTGGGGAGAACAGCCGAAGACATTCGTCAGGAATACCTTGAAGAAAGCCGAAAGAGCTGGCAGCTGGAACTGGTCTTGGCAAAAATTGCCGACGAGGAAAAAATCACTGTTAGCGAGGAAGAAATTGACCAATTCATCAACCAAGCGCCGCAAGAGGATCAAAAAAGTCTTGGCCAAAAACGCTATCTCATCGCCGCCATATTAAGACAACAAAAAACCTTAAATCTTCTGAAAGATTTTTAAAAAACTTGCAAAGCACCAAAGCTTATAGTAGAATAGCTATAAGATGAAAAGTCAGACTCAGAGCCAGAAAATAACAAGCAATACTTTAGGCGAAGAACTAAGAAGAACTCTCCGGGAAGAGATAGCACAAAACTTCCCCCGTGAGTTTGTGGCGCAATTTCAAGGAGAAAAAAAAGCATCGCAAGAAATTTTCCCTGGCCAAAGCATTTGCCCAACCGAAAATCAAGAAAGTGGCAGTCAAGAAAAAAGACCCCCCTTTGCTTTCCCTTTTTATCGGGAAAGCCAAAAAGAATCCTTACATGTTCTACAAGAAAGTGCTGCAGAGATTAACAATAAGATGGGGGTCGAAGCCTTAAAAAGAGAAATAAAAGAAGAAGTAGAAAAAATAAAAGAGACGTGCACAGGGTTGAGCCAAGAGCTCGACAACACCGCCGCTCAGGAAAACCTCTTGCCAACCCCCCCTAGCCGTAATCTTTTTTCTTTCTTAGAAAATCTTTTAAAAACCCTACGGGCATTACGGGAAAAAATTGAAGATAGCCAAGTGTGGCTCGCCGCTTCGGCCCAAAGACAAAGCCGGCGTAATTTCTTTTGGGGACAAGTTAAAAAATCCGGCAGCAAATTCCTTCTTTCTTCCGATCGCACCCCCGCTACCCAAACGGGATAAAATTTTCCCCACGTCAAAAGAGTTACTATAACTATAGCGGCAAGATGAGACTAACCACCCCGGCAAGGGAAAAGTTGCTAAATTGTTGGGTTTCTCCGGTTGATTCGCTGTGGGCAAAAAACAAAATAACCAAAATGGTTGTGACATAAAATTGAGCGATCGCTCAATTTTATGTCACAAGGGGAAGAAACCTAATTTTCATCAGCACAGCGGCTACGGTCGCCCCGCAGTACTTTAACAATTTAACCACCAAACAATTTAAATATGTTAGAATAATAACTATAATTTCAGGGGCAGTTAGCTCAGTTGGCTAGAGCATTCGCTTGACATGCGAAAGGTCACAGGTTCAAGCCCTGTACTGCCCACCTCGTTATTTAGTATTATGTACCAAATGGCAGGGACATAATTCTTTAGGATAGAATATCGTCATTTTGAGGAAACGAAGCCTCCGCTTGAAGCGGGGCAAAGTGACCGAAGAGCCCCCCCTTAAAAAATCCTTCCCCTTCGCTTCGCCCAGGTTCAAGATGACGAAGCTACTTATGATGAAAGATTATATTCCAACCACATAGCTTAATGCTTTATTTCTACTGCCGCGATCCAGTTATGCCGAATACGACCGAGAACTTAAGAAAGTTAAGAAAGCCAAAGGATTTTTCTAGGAAAAATTAGCGAGGTTAACCAATGCCCCAACAATACAATTATTTATTAAAATTGAGAATAGTAAAAACCAAAATCAAACGCTTAATGTTCTTAAGAAAATCGCGAAAGACTTGGGTGTTTTAATTGATGATTTAATAAAATAATCGTAAAATAAAACTATGAAAAAAATATCAAATCTCATCACGTTATCGTTAATTATATTTTTAGCGGTATTTTCTTTTATCCCCAAATCAGTATTAGCAGACGGTATGGTGGTTATACCTGATCCTTACTCAGACAGATGGGATTATTCAAATGAAAGCAACCAGCAAGCGTTTATCAATTATGATGGGGATTTGCAAAAAATGATTATCAGTGTTGGACTTGAGGGAGAACACAGCAAGGAAGTTGTTTGGCTTTTCCCGGTTCCTGCCGACCCAAATAAAGTTGCGATTGATGTTTTGGAGAGCCTACCTAGATTAAGCGGAGAAGAAATTTCAGGAAAAGCAAGATCTAACCTTGATGATAAAACAGAGTGGTTACAGATGACACAGCTTTATACAATACCGCTTGTCTCGGCCTATGAAACACGCAAGGTAGCGAGCGAAAATGTAAATAAAGCTTTTGACGCACCACAAGGAATTAACGGGATGAGAGAACCTGATGTTATAGTTTATGAACACTTAGACAAAGAGGGGATTTCTTCGGAAATAATTACGGCAAAAACGGCCAACGGTTTATATGATTATCTAAAAAGAAAGGGGCTCAAAATTGAGATTGGTTCAATTCCAGTTCTGAATAATTATATTAGTAAAGATTATTCTTTTGTAATCTCGTGGATTACTCCTCAAACAGCATCTGTTGATAGGAATGAAATTGAAACCTACTTAAATAATTACCTACTAAACCATTATGATAATAAATTGGGAAGGCTAATCGACACATTCTTCGAAACCCATCCTCAATTAAAGGATCAAACTTCACGCTTTTCGGCTATTGATACGAACCCAGCTTTGAAAGAAGAACTAATAACGCAAATAGAAAATACAATTCAAGAAGATCCATTACTACTGCCAAGAGCTCCGACCAAAAATCAGTGGGGCATTTTCGTCACCTTTCCAACACGAAATATCTATTATCCGCTACTTCCCACAAGCGTATATGGAAGCAAAACTGTTCCAACCACAATAAGAGTGATTGGGCATGTTTCACCGAAAATATTTCAGGACATAAAAAGTTATACCAAAACCGAATATTATGTTGATGGCCACGCCAGTTTCGCCGATGACATAAAAAACTTTTATGACGGACAGAGCAAAGAAATTAAATACACAAAGGTAGAAATCAACGCACCGTCAAAATTCCTAACTGATGACTTATGGATCAGCAATTCTACGCCTATAAAAACTTACTACTCAACATTTTTTGCTAAATATCCTGCAACTAGTGCGATACTTTTACTAATTATAAGTTCGTTAATAGCTGGAGTTTTGGTAGGTTGGATTATTTTTAAGTCATTAAGAAAAAATATGTTTAAGCTGGGGCTCGTTGGACTATCCAACTGTTTGTCAATTCTGGGCTTATTGATAACAACCGTTCTTATCAGCACAAAAGAAAAAGATGAAGACATCAAGCCAGTGCTCACTGAAATAGAACAAAAGGGTTATGTCTGGAAAAGGAAGCTCGCGGCTATTCTATTAGTGGCCGACTCGCCATTTTTATTAATTTCCTTTCCTAGTCTAATCGAAGAATTGGTAGATTCATTTGGTCCGGGTTATTTCTACGCGACAGAACAGCTCACATTAGTATTAGTTTTAGTCGCAGTATTGATATTTTCTCTAATAATCAAAAGAGTAAGGCCGGAAGACAAAAATTTGTTTGAGCAGCTTAAATTAAACAATTATTCATCGTGGTCATTTCAGCCGAAAGATAGAGCAAAAATTATATTTGTTCCCCTCTTTTCAGTTTCTTTCCTGGGAATTTCCTGGTTGTTAGTCAAATTAGTTGGGCTTACGGTTTAGAAATTTTTGGTGACTTTCCAGTAATGCTGACACAAAATTCGGTGGCAAGAAACGAGAGTGGGCAAAAATTCCTTCCCCCCCAATTTCTTTCCTTTTTGCCTGCACGAGCGTTCAGTTTGGCGCACACCTGCCCGCCGAATCCTTGGCGCAGGCAGGAAACGCGCCTGTTAGTTCCGTTTAAAAAAGGTTCGGATCTCATCAAATAATCGCACTAAAAAAACATCAAGCATTTGGCGCCAAATATCATGTATAATTAAAATTTCAAAATTCAAATATTAGATAGTAAACCTGCCTGCGGCAGGCAGGACTATATGGCAAATGTTAAATCTTTTTAAAAGCTTAAAAGCACTTTAAGGTTTTGAATTTTAGGTTGTCCCGCCATGGGGGATCCCACTATGGCAGTGGTAGTTTTAACATTTGCCATTTACGTTTTGAATTTTTAATCTTTATGCCCCAACAATACAATCATTTATTAAAGTTGAGAATAGTAAAAACCAAAATCAAACGCTTAATGTTCTTAAGAAAATCGCGAAAGACTTGGGTGTTTTAATTGATAATTTGATAAAATGAGAAAAAACATAAACAAGGTTAAAAAATAACCTAAATTTTTTAAGAATATGACTAAAAAATTTTTACTAATCGCATTAATAGTTGTTGCGGTTGCTGGTGTAGCTACGGCGGCAGTGTTGTTTCTTTTCCCATATAACCCTGCTCAACCGCCGCGAACAGACGATACGAATTCAACCCCGCAAGGGATTAAAGATGTTGTTAATGCAAATAATAAATTCGCTTTTGACTTATATTCTCAATTGAATAAATCCGAAAAAGGAAATATTTTCTACTCCCCGTATAGTATTTCAGCCGCATTGGCGATGACTTATGAGGGGGCAAAGGGACAAACCGCTGATGAGATAAAGTCCGTTTTTCATTTTCCCGACAACAACATTTTAAGACCAAATTTTGCCGCAATTTACAATGGCATCAATAAAGGTACGAAAGATTATGAATTGAAAACTGGAAATGCTTTATGGGTCCAGAAAAATTTTCCTTTGCTTCCTGATTTCACAAGCAGGGTTGAAAAATATTATGGAGGGAAAACGGCTAATTTGGATTTTATCAAAGAAAGCGAGAAATCAAGACAGGTAATCAATGACTTCATAGGAGAACAGACGAATAATAAGATTAAAGACTTAATTCCCCCTGGTTCTCTTGACAATATGACGCGGCTTGTTTTGACTAATGCAATTTATTTTAAGGGAACTTGGCAATGGGAATTTGATACTTCAGATACCCGAAATGAGGATTTCAAGATTACGGTGGACAATATCGTAAAAGTCCCGATGATGAAGATGAATCCAGAAAAAGCAAGTTTCAATTATGCCGACACTGAAGATGCTCAAATTTTGGAATTACCATATAAGGGCGACAAAATCTCAATGTTGGTGATATTACCAACCAAAGATCTTGCTTCAATAGAATCTTCTTTAACAGCGGAAAAATTGAACGAGTATAAATCCAAGATGAAAGAAACGAAGTTGGAGTCAATATCGCTTCCAAAATTTGAGTTCGGTACCAAGTATTTCATGAAAGATGCCTTGAGCGCATTGGGGATGCCAACCGCCTTTTCAGAAAGTGCCGACTTTTCCGGAATAACAGGGAAAGAAGATTTATATATTAACTTCGTTATCCATCAAGCGTATGTTAAGGTTGATGAGAAAGGAACAGAAGCAGCAGGAGCAACTGCTGTCGGTATAGAAACTGTAGCAGACGTGCCAAGGTTTAATGCGAACCATCCGTTTATCTTTATTATCCAAGAAAAAGATACCGGAAACATCCTATTTTTGGGCAGGGTAATCAATCCAGCAAATTAAAACTCTAGGTGGTTCATTTCGAAAAGCGGAATACGAAATTCGGCGGCGGCGCCCCGGAATCAGCCCACCAGAGGCGGACGCCACGGGGCAAGAAACGAGAGCGGGCAAAAATTCCTTCCCCCCCAATTTCTTTCCTTTTTGCCTGCACGAGCGTTCAGTTTGGCGCACACCTGCCCGCCGAATCCTTGGCGCAGGCGGGAAACGCGCCTGTCAGTTCCGTTTAAAAAAGGTTCGGATCTCATCAAATAATCGCACTAAAAAAACATCAAGCATTTGGTATTAAAATCATGTATAATTATAATATAAAAATATCAAGAACTAAAATTACAACTTAAAATTCAAAATTACTAGAAAAAATTCATAATTTATCGTTTTTTATCTTTAGACTACAGCCCTGTCTCTATCCTTAAAGTTTTAAGGTTTAAACTTTAGTCTTAACATTTAGTATTTGCCATTTGAGTTTATCTATATTTTAAATTTTAATTTTTAATCTCATGCCCTATAAAAGCAGTTCCCTTTCAACCATGCGCCATTCGGCCGCCCATGTTTTGGCCGCCGCGGTTTTAAAACTTTACCCCCAGACAAGGCTGGGCATTGGCCCGGCGATCGAAAATGGTTTCTATTACGACTTTGAGTTTGAGAAACCCCTTTCAAAAGAGGATCTTCCCAAAATTGAAGCCCAAATGGCAAAAATTATCAAAAAAGATTTTCCCTTTATTAAAAAAACCGCTTCTCTTGCCGAAGCCAAAAAAATATTTAAAAACCAGCCCTATAAATTAGAATTAATCGAAGACTTAGAGGGTAGGGGAGAGAAAGAGGTTTCCCTCTATCAAAGCGGCGATTTTTTGGATCTTTGTGCCGGACCCCATGTTGAAAGCACCGGCAAAATCGGCTCTTTAAAGCTTCTTTCTTTGGCCGGAGCCTATTGGCGAGGAAGCGAGAAAAATCCCATGCTTACCCGTATTTACGGCACTGTCTTCCCCACCAAAGAAGAGCTTGAAAACTATCTTCACCAGATAGCGGCTGCCGAAGAAAGAGATCACCGTCTTTTAGGAAAAAAACTGGATCTTTTTTCCTTTCATCCTGATGCTGCCCCCGGCGATGTTTTTTGGCATCCCAAGGGTTATTTTTTAATGAAAAAACTGATTGAATTTTGGCGGGAAGAGCATGAAAAGCAGGATTATGGCGAGGTGCGCACGCCAGAAATTCTAAAAAATGAGGTGTGGCGGCAAAGCGGCCATTTAAAATCCTTTGCTGACAAGATGTACCAAATAAAAACCCCCGACTCTGAATCGTGGGATGCCTGTATTAAACCTATGAATTGTGACGGGGGAATAATGATCTACCAAGGCAAGCTTCGTTCCTATCGCGACCTTCCTTTGCGCCTGGCAGAAATTGGGGTGGTTCATCGCTTTGAGGCCTCGGGAGAGCTCCATGGCATCATCCGCCCTCGCGAATTCACTCAAGATGATGCTCATATCTTTTGTACTCCCAATCAAGTCGAAGAAGAAATTAAAAAAATTATCGATCTTTGCTTTTATTTCTATAAAGTCTATGAGCTTAAGCTTGACCACTTAGAGCTTTCAACTCGACCAGAAAAATCAATCGGGGCAGACTCAACGTGGGAAAAAGCCGAAAAAATTATGAAAAAAGTTTTAAAAGAAAGTGGCGTTCCCTATCAAATTAACCCCGGCGAAGGGGCTTTTTACGGTCCAAAAATTGATTTCCATTTGCGCGATTCGCTAGGCCGCACCTGGCAATGTTCTACCATTCAGCTTGACTTTGCCCAACCGGAAAATTTTAATCTTTTTTACATCGACGAGAAGGGCAAGAAAAAAAGACCTGTTATGATCCATCGCGTTATTTATGGATCGTTAGAGCGTTTTTTAGGAATCTTAATTGAGAACTGCGGTGGCGCTTTTCCTTTTTGGCTCGCCCCTGTCCAGGCCAAAATTATTCCCATTAGCGATAGAGAAATATCCTATAGTATAGGAATATTAGGGAAATTAAAGGAAGGAGGCCTGCGGGCAGAATTGGACGACCGCTCCCAAAGCGCTTCCGCGAAAATCCGTCAAGCCCAAGAAGAAAAAATTCCTTATATGATTATCGTTGGCCAAAAAGAAGAAAAAAACCAAACCATTAACATTAGAACGCGGGAGGGGAAAATTTTAGGAGAGAAAAAGTTAGCCGCGTGGATAGAAAGCATCGCTCCTCTTGCCAAGGCGCCTTCTCTATGTTAAACTTATACACCAGTTTGCGCAAAAATTAACTTGAAAACGCCAAAATTTTATCGTCTTAATCAGTATATTAGCGCCCCAACATTGCGAGTTTTAAACGAAGAGGGAAAACAAATTGGCATTTTAACGCGCGATGAGGCCTTAAAAAAAGCCCAAGAAGAAAAACTCGATTTAGTGGAAATCGCGCCGCAGGCAACACCACCAGTAGCCAAAATTATTGACTTTAAAAAATTTAAATATTTAGAAGAGAAAAAAGAAAAAAGGGGCCAAAAGGGAACGCAAAAAACGAAAGAAGTAAAAATGAGACCTTTTATCGGCGAAAATGACTTTAATTTTCGTCTTAAACGTGCCCAAGAGTGGCTTAAAGAAGGACAAAATGTTCGGGTAACGGTCAATTTCCGCGGTCGAGAATTTACCCAAAAAGAGGCCGGCTTTTCTCTTCTAGAGAAATTTTCCCAAGGGGTTTCTTCTTTTGGACAACCAAAAGATAAACCAAAAATGATCGGGCCAAACCTCTTTATTACGCTAGAGCCATTAAAACAATGAAACAAAAAAGAAAAACAAAAAAATCATTGGCTAAAAGATTTAAAATCACCAAGGCGGGGAAAGTTTTGCACCGCTCCTCTTTCGGCCGCCATCTTAAAAGCGCCAAAGGGAAAAGCCAAAAAAGCCGCTACCGCAAACCAAAGGAGCTAACTGGAAAAATGGCGAAAAAGATTAAACAAGTAGCCGGAAAGTAAAAAAGCTGTATTTAATATTAAGTATTAATTATAAATAAAATTCAAAAATCCCCGCCTTGGGCGGGGAATTTTGAATTGCACTTTTGCATTTTGAATTTTGCATTTTGAATTTATCAAGCCGTGCGCGTTAAAACAGGCACTGTCCGCCACACTAAACACCAAAAAACCTTAAAGGCGGCTCGCGGTTATCGCATGACCAAAAACCGCCTTTACAAAGTGGCTCATGAAGCTGAACTTCATGCCGGCCAATACGCTTTTGCCGGCCGGAAAAATCGGAAGAGAGACTTCCGCCAACTTTGGATTAGCCGCCTTAACGCTGCCCTCAAGCCATACGACCTAAAATATAATCAGTTCATTGCGTTGATGACAAAAAACAAAATCGACATTAACCGCAAAATATTAGCCAATTTAGCCCTTGATGATCCTCAAGCTTTTGCCACTTTAGTAGAAAAAGTAACCGCCAAAGAAGAAAATGGTAAACAAGCTAAAAATTGAAGCTCTTAAGACCAAGGCAGAAGAAGAAATCAGGCTTTGTCAAAAAAAAGACGAACTTGAGAGCTTAAGAATTAAATATCTAGGCAGAAAAGGGCTTTTAACTAGTTTAATTAAAGAGCTGCCTTCCGTTTCTCCTCTTGAAAAAAAAGAACTCGGCTTTCTCTTAAACCAAGGTAAAAAGGAAATTGAAAATCTTCTCAAGGACCGGGAAAAGAAAATAATTAAGGAGGCAAGGGGAGAGTGGCTTGACCTCACTTTGCCGGGTAAAGTTCCTCCCCAAGGCCATCTTCACCCTACCACTACCGCCATTTGGGAAATTAGCCAACTTTTTTACCACTTGGGTTTCACCCTAGTCTCTTACCCCGAAGTGGAATGGGAGTACTTTGCCTTTGAAGCTCTTAATATGCCTAAAAACCACCCTGCCCGCGACGATTTTGAAACTTTTTTTGTTGATGCCCCCACCCATCCTAAATTCGGAAAAGTAGTTTTGACCCCCCATACTTCTTCCGGACAGGTAAGAGAAATGCGACGAGTGGGCCAACCGCCAGTGCGGATGATTAATATTGGTAAATGTTATCGACCCAACTGGGACGCCACCCATTTACCCATGTTTCACCAGTTTGAGGGATTAGTAATCGATAAAGACATCAATCTTTCTCATCTTAGGGGAATTTTTGACTACTTCGTCAAGAATTTTTATGGCCCAAAGCGAGAAATTAGGCTTCGCCCGTTTCATTTCCAATTTACCGAGCCATCTTTTGAGGTTGATATCAGCTGCGCTGTTTGCGGTGGCAAGGGCTGCCGCCTTTGCAAGCAAGGCTGGCTGGAATTAGGCGGTTCAGGCATGGTTCATCCTAAAGTGCTGGCGGCAGGAGGCATTAACCCCAAAATCTATTCAGGATTTGCCTTTGGTTGGGGCATCGAGCGGACCTTTATGATGAAAAGCGATTTAAAATTAGACGATATTCGTCTTCTTTACCAAAATGACGGCCGATTCTTAGAACAGTTTTGAGACACGAACTAACACAAATAAGAAACGAATAAACACGAACGAACGAATGAAAATAATTCAAAGGCCAAAATTCAAGCCGCCAGCTGGCGGACAAGTCAAAAATTAAAAGTTTTTGTTCTACTTTTGAATTCTAACCTGTACTTTTAACTTTTAAATTTTAACTTTTAACTTTTATTTGTACTTAATACTATTTCTTATGAACATTCTTATTCCCGCCTCCTGGCTATCCGATTTTTTGAAAACAAGGGCCCCAGTTGAGGAAATTGCCCGCTATCTTTCTCTCTGCAGTCAATCGGTAGAAAGAATTCGCCCGGTAGACGACGGGGATAAAATTTTAGAAATTGAGATTACTTCCAACCGGCCCGACTGTCTTTCGGTAATCGGTATTGCTCGCGAAGCCAACGCCGCCCTTATCAGCAATGGCTTTTCTTCTTCTTTTCTGCCCCCCAAAAAGGAAAAAACTAACTTGGCTCCTCTGCCTAAGTTGCCCCTAAGAGTGAGTATTAACCCTCCCGCGATTTGTCCACGCTTTTGTGCCCTGCTTATTGAAAAGGTTAATGTTGGCCCTTCTCCAAAAATTATCCAGCAAAGGCTCGAAAAAGTAGGCCTGAGGGCAATCGATAATGTCGTTGATGTTTCCAATTATTTAATGATCGAAACTGGCCAGCCAATCCACACCTTTGATTATGATAAGATCTTAGGCCAAAAAATGGCAATGAGACTTTCCCGAAAAGGGGAAACAGTAAAAACGCTAGACGGTGTTACAAGAAAACTGCCCGGCGGCGATATTGTCATTGAAGACGGAAAAGGGCGGTTGATCGATCTTTGTGGCATTATGGGAGCAGAAAACAGCGCCATTGACAAAAACACTCGCCGCGTTCTTTTTTTTGTTCAGGCTTATAATCCTGTCTTAATCCGGCGCACCTCAATGCTTTTAGGCCACCGCACCGAAGCGGCAATGCGTTTTGAACGAGGCATCGATCTTGAGGCTATCCCGGAAGTTGTTTTTAGAGGAGCAAAAATGATTGCCCAAAACGCCGGCGGGAAAATTACCTCCCGTTTAATTGACATTTACCCCCAAAAGAAATCCCCAAAAATCGTTCCCCTAAATTTTGCCAGAGCGGCTAAGATTATCAACGCCCCTATAAGTGCAGAAAAAATGATCAATAGCCTCGCTCTTTTAGAATTCAACCTCCAAAAGAAAACTAAAGAAAAAGCTACCTTTTTGGTTCCCAGCTTCCGAAGCGATGATATTTCCTGCCAAGAAGATCTGGTCGAGGAAATTGCTCGCCTCTATGGTTATTTTAACTTAAAAAGCATCCTTCCGCCCTTGCCGGAAAATCTCACTCCGCCACCGGGAAAGGCCGATCCGCAAAGAAAAGGAAAGTTCGAGCCACTTTTCTTGTGGGAGAAAAAAGTTAAAACTTATCTTTGCCATCAAGGCCTTTGGGAAAGTTTTTCTTATTCATTCATCAGCCAAGAATTAATTAACAAAAGCAATATTAAAAAAACCCTCTTGCGCCTTAAAAACCCTATCTCGGCGGAATTTGAATATTTACAGAATTCTCTTTTACCGTCCCTCTTGCAAACCTTTTCCCAAAATCAAGCCCACTTTCCTACCGTTTCCTTTTTTGAATTGGCCAATGTTTACCTGCCAAAGCCCAAAAATTTGCCGGAGGAAAAAAGGCAACTGGCCGTCTTGAGCCCAGAAAAGGATATCTTAAAAGCCAAGGGCATTGTTGAAGGTCTTTTTTGGGAATTAGGAATTAAAAATTATTCCTTTACCCCCAAAAAAATAGAGGAATCTTTTTGGTCAGAAAAAAAAGATGGCACCCAAATTATCGTTAACCAAAAAAAGATAGGGTTTTTGGGGTTTATCAATGAGGAAATTCTCAATAATTTCCAAATTAAAACTCCGCTGGTTAGTTTTGTTCTTGATTTCGAATCGCTCGCCCAACAGGCGACAACCGCGAAGGCTTATTCGCCTATTTCTCTCTTCCCCCCCATCATTGAAGATCTCACTTTCTCCTTTCCCGAAAAAACTTATCTTGGTCCGGTAATCAGCGCTATCAAGGCCGCTTCTTCTCTAGTTAAAAAGGCGGAAATAACAAGCGTTTTTGGCAACCGCAGAACCTTTCGCCTTACCTATCAGCACCCCCGCCGCAATCTCAACGCTGGCGAGGTTAAAAAACTAAGAAAAAAAATTATCGAAAACTTGGAAGAAAAATTCTCTGCCGAAGCGGTAGTTTAGCCAACCATTCGTCTCTTTTCCGCCTTCTCAATTGTTTTTCGCAACCAATCAGGATATTTTTGGTTATTAACCATATTGACTGTATCTTCCCAACAAAATTCCGGATGCTCTTCGCATAGCTTGACTTTTTTTTGATCTGCAAAGCACAAGGAATCAATTATTGTTAATTAAAAGTATTTTCTTCTCTAACAAATGTCCACGCATTAAAAACGGCGACTGGCATTACCTTAGGGGCTTGTCTTTCCTTCTGCCACTCTTGCCACTGTCTCTTCTGATTTTCCCCCAAATTTTGCCCAACTCTCAAGTATATCAAAATTATTGAAATCAATATCCTTAAGGTCGCTTTTTTGCAAGACTAAATATTTTTTCGCTCAGTGTTAAAAAGGCAAGTTGCGACTTTAATCGCCAAATTTTTCTAACGATTTCATTAAACGGTTAACTTTTTGCTTAGCGTCTAAATCTCTATAATTAAACCTCCAAAAATATTCGCTAAAAAATAGATAGGGTATTTTCTTCTAAAGTTGCCCTTGGCGGCTAGTTTCCTTTTTAAGTATCCCCACACCGCCCCCGGAATATCGCTGTGGCTTTCGCTTTTGATATATTCTCCTTCTCAATGTTCTGCCAACATAACTCTTGGCCGCTAATCCTGCGCGTGAATTGTGGGTATCGGAATAAATTTTAGTTCCCGGTTTACCTTTTTTTCAATAATCGGGATCAAATCTTTAACCTTATTATCATCTACCCGCCCGGCAAAACTCTGGCAAGTCTCTAGAGGATACCAAAAACAGGCCGATTGGCGTTTCCAGGGCCTCTTTTAGATTCTCTGCCCGTTAATTTTTCCTTTAACAAATATTTCTTAATTTTATTCTTCTTTTGGCCGCCTAAATAGGTCTCGTTAACTTCCACAGTATTGAAAAATATCCTAGCTTATCTTTAAAGAATTTCCCCCAAAAGACAAATAGTTTCAAAAATAGGCGATTACTATCCCTAGGCTTATAAGGCAATGTCTCTAACAAAATGGCCTGAAACAAACCAATAGAAATTCATTCCAAAATAACTTTTTAATATTTAAATTGGCAATCTTGGTTTAAACTCGCCGCATCTCGCATTTTAATTCGCCCTTTCTGTCTTCGTGTAATTTTTTATTTGAGGACGGATACGCCTTTTGCTTGATATAGTGGCTATTTTATCGTGTTCTGGCGGTCGTCTTAGTGGCTTACCCTAGAATATCAAAAAATAGGCGAGGCACCGAAGGCTCAAATCGACTCCTTATTCAGTGGCTTCAAATCATTTAGGATGAAGTAAGAAAACCCGAAAGCACTTTCAAAGAAAGTTTCTGAAGAGAAAACCAAAAAAACAAACCCCAAAATGTTTGGTGGAAAGCTCTGCTTTTATTTTTTATGGTACGCTTAAAAGCGGAAAACCCTGGCAAGCACTTAAAAGAGAACTTTGGCATAGAGTACCTAAAGTGTAAATATACATCTCCCTAGGCAAAGAAAAAACGCCTATTGAATAAATTGAGAGAGAAAATGTAGTTGCGACCACAGCTGTGTCTGCTACCGCAACTACAGTTCTCAATCGCATCGTCGCCGGGCGTTATATTCTCCAGACTCGAATCCCTGTTGAGGATCTTCGCAATACCGTCCAGCGAAAGGCCGCACAATGGGAGTGACCGGTAACGGGGCCGCTGTCTTGCCGAAACAAGCCCCGCAGGTTTGTCTATGAAATTTTGCCTTAAACTTCTACTTCCTTTTTACACAAATTGTCGATAACTTCCTGGTGAAGGCGCACGGCTTCCTCGGCAACCCCTTCGTCAATCTCGGCGACAAGAGCTTGGATGAATGAAGGAACGTACACAGACAGAACACCCCTCATCACCGGCCAAGGAATCGACACTTCGTAGACACAATCTAAGAACAACTCCGCGACACCAAGCGCGTTTAATCGCTGACCAGCTGCCCTAGAGGAAAAACACCGGGAAAACCGATCTCTCATGTAATTATTCGGGCCCATGTCCACAATACGCAACCGTTCCATGATTTCTCCCTCGCCCGGAAGAGTTATAGTCCTCGAGATAATTTCTTTCATATCTCCTTCTTCCATAGTTTTTCTCCCCTAACTACCACAGTAAATTGATAATACGCTAGGCTGTGTCCTAATCATTGCCGCATTCGCGCAAACAAGGATCAAGCTCATCGCCCGACAGATCGACTTTTATCACGTGATTCCTCAGACAGCCGAATTAAGTTTATCCCCGAAGGAGAGACTCTGCTTTCTCGGCTTTTATCTGGTTGGTTAAAAAATACAATATATATATCCAAACCTCTAAAACGACTTTAAGGCGTTTTAGGAAGTTGTCGGCACTTACGCTTTATTCAATCTCTTGTAATTGATAGACTCAGACATCGTTCGTCTCCTCGTAAAATCGAAATTCGGACAACTGCCCGGTCAATCGGACGGATAACACTCCAAGCGAAAGAGTTCTACACTCAAGGCGCTATCTACTCACCACAAGAGGATAGATTCCGCAACTTGTTAAAGAACAAAAATTACCAGACTTAAAAATAAAGCGCGGCAAATAGCGCTCTTTTAGCATCTTGCAAGCGACATTATACCAAATCAGGCCAGAAATTGTATAAGTCAAGCGCTTAGGCAACATTCTCCCTGCCTCGCCGACAGGTGTAGGCAAATTCGGGATGATGTTGAATTAATTCACAGCAGCATTAGGAATTATGCCCCCGCCGTTAAACATGAGAATAATAGCATAGACTATTATTTCTTTATTAGAAGTAATATGCAGTGTCTCTCAGAGTTATAAAAAGACGGATTTATTAGCAATTAATGCTCTAAGGCGTTTCAAAGTAAGTAAAAGTACTTTATCATGAGATTTTTATTTGGCAAGAAGTTTCTAACCGGTAGTTATCCATCACTCCCGCTATTTATCCCGCAGTGTGAACTTAAATCATAAAAACAGATTTTGTTTAAAAATTTACCCGGGGAGAATTAATTTTTACCAAAAGCGCAAATATTCTCCCTTTAGGAGATCTTCCGTAGGAGGGAGAAAACCCGCCTTTGGGGTGTAAATATAAAAACACTTACGGCGTTGGGGTCGGAGAAAAAATAGGAGTAGGCACAAGAGAAGGAGTAGGGGAGGGAGCTAATGTTGGGGAAGAAAGGGGCGTTGGCGTGGGAGCTTGCCAATCCCAGGGGACATTTACGCCAATTTTAATCTCCCTCTCTTTTTCCCTCCCCTTCACATCCCGTACTTTAGCTTTTAGACGGTGGGGCCCGTCGGGCAAAACCAGAGTTAGCCGATAGGGCGGCGAAGTAAAGGTCTCTTTTTCCTGATCATCGGCCCAAATTTTTACCCATTCAACCTTTTCTAAAGAATCCACTTCTATCTCCACCTCAAATTTATTATTCACTTCCTCTTCTTTTTTTGGCTTTTTAAAACGGACGGCTAACTCCCCTCCTTGGCAATACTCCTTTGGGGGATGATAACGAGGGTCTTCCTGAGCCGCCACCCATTCGTCAATTCCTTTCTGCCACCGATTTTCTCCCCCCCAATAATCAGCAAAAGGATCCCCTTCGTTAAAGACAAAAAATTCTTTCTCTTCGTAATTTCCACTGGCAACATCCTCCGGCGTCGCCAGCTTTCCCTCATCACGGCAAATCTTCAAAAGAACGTGGACCTTATCTTCTCCTTGGGGCTGGGTGCCCTTAAGAAAATATTCCGGACGGGAAGGAAAACCGTCATGAGCCGCTTGACCAGAAACAACATCAATATCCATTTTAACCACCTCTTCGGAAAGAGTAAAACCAACATTAGGCTTACCATCTAGGGCGGCCATAATAACCCGCCGCCAAATGGGGCTAGCACCGGAAATTCCTGAAGCTACCTGTTTCATCGAAGAATTATCGTTATTACCTACCCACACCCCCACTAAAACCTGCGGTGTCCAACCCACCGCCCAATTATCCTTCATATTATTGGTCGTCCCGGTTTTCACCGCCACTTGGCGGCCGGGAATGTTAAGGAGAGAATTAGCCCCAAAAGAAATTAAGCGAGCATTATTATCTGAAAGAATATCAGAAATAATAAACGCTTCGCCCTGAGTTAAAACTTGCTTTCCTTTGGTAGGCTTAAATTCTTCCAAAACTTCCCCCTTTTGATTTTCTACTTTTAGAATTGCTGTCGGCTCAATTTTTAAGCCGCCGTTGGCGAAAGCCGAATAGGCACTCGCCATGTCAATTAATCTTACCTCACCGCCGCCTAAGGTGACCGCCAAGCCAAACTTAGATAAATTTTCTGCTGTTGGCTTAAGGGTAGTAAACCCCATTTCATAGGCCGTTTCCAACATGTTTTCCAAGCCTACCTGCGCCAGCATTTTCACCGCCGGCACGTTTAGCGAATTACCTAAGGCAGGACGCATTAAAACCGGCCCATGATACTTGCCATCGTAATTAACGGGAATATATGGTTTTTCTTTAGAAGCGCCGGGAAATTCTGTTTTCGTGTCAAGCAAAAGATGAGCCGCCGTATAACCTTTTTTTAAAGCGGTCACATAGGTCACCGGTTTAATCGCCGAGCCGGGTTGGCGCAAACCTTGAGTAACGACATTTACTTTGCCAAAATTAGGCTCGTTATAATCTCGCGATCCTACCATCGCCAAAATTTCGCCCGTGACAGGATCTAAAACAATCACCGCTCCATTAGTAATATTTAAGTTGACCACTTTTTCTAATTCTTCGGCGACGATTTTTTCTGCCTCCTCCTGAAGATCTAAGTCAAGGCTTGTGGTCACTTTCAAGCCTCCATTTTCTACCATCTCCTCGCCGTAACGATTAACCAGAAGCTGTTTAACAAACATCACAAAATGGGGAGCGGCGAAATCGGATGTCCGCGCCGCAAATTGAACCTGATCCAACTCTTTCTCTGCCTGTTGGCGCTGCTCGGAAGTAATATAACCGTCCTCTTCCATCCGGCGCAAAACGTGCTTCGTCCGTTCCTTGTAAGCTTCAGGGTTGGCGCCAAAGGGAGAATAAGCGGTTGGCCCTTGCGGTAAACCGGCAAGAATAGCTGATTCTGTCAGAGTTAGTTGGGAAACGGGCTTGCCAAAATAAAGCTCTGAAGCCGCTTCTACACCTCGAGTATTGCCTCCATATGGGACTTCATTGAGGTACATTTCTAAAATTTGGTCTTTAGAAAAACGAGCTTCAATTTGTATTGCCAAAATAAACTCCTTGATTTTCCGTTCCAAGGTCCGCTCTGAAGTTAATAAAACATTTTTTACCAACTGCTGCGTAAGGGTAGAACCACCCTGAAGCTGATGGTGGAAGATGATGTTATAAAAAGCCCGAGCAATCCCCTGAAGGGAAAAACCCTTATGCTGATAAAACTCTTTATCTTCGATGGCAATCGTGGCCTGCCGTAAAGCCTGCGGTATCTGATTTAAACTTACTGGCGTTCGTTTTTCTTCCTGATAGATATCATAAAGCAACTTTTGGTTGCGGTCGTAAATACGCGTCGCAAAACCCTCGCGGCGCACCACTTTCCCGGGCTGGGGCAAATCCCGAGCATACCAGGCAAAAAGAGCAATCGTCCCCAAAATAGCCGCCAAAATAAAAATTCCTAAACCCATCAGCGCTTTTTCCCAAGGAAAAGTTCTCTTAGCCCTACCTCGTCTAAGAGAGCCATTTTTTTTCCTCATTCTTTTCTGCCACTTTTTAAACCAGTCGTCCATCTTACTTTCTTGAATTTAAGATCATTTTAGACTAAAATAAAAGAATAGACAAGATGAAAGATAAAAAGAGTAAAAAAATCATCAGCTTGGTAATTATTATCGCCTTCGCCGCGGTTATCCTCACCTCCCTAATTCCTTTTGTGGGGACAATCTTTATGGGGAAACGGTAAGATATACATACAAAGTCAAAATGCAAAATTCAAAAATCAAAATGATAATTAAAAATTCAAAAGTAGAGCAGAAACTTTTGACTTTTGAATTTTAACTTTTGACTTTTATATATAATACATGTCCCTCACTCTTGCCGATCCTGTTAAAAAACTTCCTAAAATTAACAAAAGTTATCTCCCTAAACTTAAAAAATTAGGCATTAAAACCGTTGAGGATCTCCTTTACCACTTCCCTTCCCGGCACATTGATTTTTCCCTGGTTTCCAAAATTAACCAAGCTCAGGCAGGAGAAATTTTAACTATTCGCGGCCAAATAGCCAAAGTTACCAGCGAGCCAAAAGGAAGGGGGAAAAGCATCCAACGTGCTACTATCATTGATGAAACAGGACAAATTAATGCCGTTTGGTTTAACCAACCATATTTAGTTAAAAGCCTTTCGGGAAAAACAATCAGTCTTTCTGGCGAAGTAAAACAATTTAATAACCGTTTAATTCTTTCTTCCCCTGATTTTGAAGTAAGCTCTCCTTATCGAAAAAATATTCATACCGGCCGGCTCGTGCCGGTTTATCCCTCAACCGCCGGCCTTTCTTCGCGCTGGCTGCGTTGGCAAATTAATAATGCTTTAAAGCTGGCTGCCGACCAAATTAAAGAATTTTTACCCCCAAGCTTGCTTCTCGCTCAGGGCTTTTTAAACCAGCAAGAGGCAATTAGAAAAATTCATTTCCCGGAAAACAGAATTGCCTTAGAAAAAGCGCGGGAAAGACTCTCTTTTGATGAGTTATTTTGTTTTCAACTGGCTGGTTTTTGGCGAAAAGCAAGGTGGCAGAAAGAAAGAAAAGCTTTCCCTTTTCAACCTCATCCAAAAAAAGTTAAAGCTTTTTTAAAAACTCTTCCTTTTTCTTTAACTGACGCTCAAAAAAAGGCTATTAAAATCATTTTAGAAGACCTGAGCAAAAATAAGCCGGCCAATCGCCTTCTCCAAGGCGATGTGGGTAGCGGCAAAACGATTGTCGCCGCCACCGCTTCCTATGTCGCTTTCTTAAATAAGAGAAAAACCATCTTTATGGCACCCACGGAAATCTTGGCCCAGCAACACTACCAAACATTAAAAAAGCTTCTTCCCCAGTTAAAGATCGGCCTCCTAAGCTCTACCAGCAAGAAAAATACTAACCGCGCCGATATCCTGGTCGGCACCCATGCCCTGCTTTTCAAAAAAAAGCTGCCAGAGAATGTTGGTTTGCTTGTTATCGATGAGCAACACCGCTTTGGTGTTGCCCAACGATCCACTTTGCTTGAAAAAGGATCGCAAGAAAATCTTTTTCCCCACCTTCTTACTCTCAGCGCTACGCCTATCCCTCGCACCATCGCCTTAACCTTTTTGGGTGATTTGGATCTTACCTACTTAGACCAAATGCCGCCGGGCAGAAAACCGGTAAAAACCTGGCTTATTCCAGCCGAAAAAAGAAGTGCTGCCTATGCCTGGGCAGAAAAGGAAATCAAGGAAAATAACCAACAAGCGCTTGTCATCTGCCCCCTAGTGGAAGAATCGGAAAAAGAGCCTCTAAAAAATATTAAAGCAGCGACCGCGGAATACGAAAAGCTGAAAGATGTTTTCCCCTCCCTCAGGCTCGCCCTCCTTCATGGTCGAACTAAAAACCAAGAAAAAGAAAAAATTCTTAAACAATTTGCACGGGGCAAAATTGACATCCTAGTAACAACTCCCATTGTTGAAGTAGGCATTGATATCCCCGGCGCCAATTTAATTATCATTGAGGCCGCCGACCGCTTTGGCTTAGCCCAACTCCACCAGTTGCGGGGACGGGTAGGCAGGAGAGAAAAACAGGCCTATTGTCTTCTCTTTGCCTCGCCGCAAGCCAGCCAAAAAAGTCTCAAGCGCCTCAAGCTTTTCGGCCAAACCTACTCCGGTCTAAAATTAGCCCAAATAGACCTTGAAGAAAGGGGACCGGGAGAAATTTATGGCACCGCTCAACATGGTTTTCCCCAAACAAAAATTGCCTCCCTGACTAACGCTAAACTAATTGAAAAAGCACAAAAAATGGTCAATGACTTTGGGCCCAAATTCTTAAAATCGCCCGAAAAGTTCTCTCTCTTGAAAAAAAAGCTTAAAGATTATACAATAGAACCCGTAGAAGCAAACTAGAAAGTATTAAGTATTATGTATAAATAATAATAAGTTAAAAGTTAAGATTTAAAGGTCAAAATTGCAAGTAAAAATTAAAAAGTAAAACAGAAACTTTTAGCTTTTAACTTGTAATTTTGAATTTTTACTTTTAACTTTTAACTTTTGACTTTTAACTTTCCTTTATGACTGCCTTACCAAAACGAAAAATTTCTACCCAAAGAGGAGGAAAAAGAGAACGAGCGTGGAAAAGTCAACTCCGCGGCAAAGCGCTAATTATTTGCTCCCACTGCCAGAAAAAAATTCCTCCCCATCAAGCTTGCCCCTATTGCGGCTATTACAAAAATATCCCCGTCCTAAAGATTAAAGAAAAGTCTCAAACCAAGGAGGGATGAAAAAAGGAAGCGATCCTCGCCACAAAGAAAGGCAGGCAGTTTTGAAAGAACTTTTTGCCCAATCTTTTTCCCCCCAAAACCCTAAAGCCCTAAAAGAAAAAACCAAAAAGATTCTCAAGTTAATACCAGAAATTGATAAGATAATTGAAAAAGCGGCGCCGGAATTTTTGATTGAGGGAATTAATAAAATTGATCTAGCCATTCTGCGACTGGCCGTTTTTGAACTCCTCTGGGAGAAAAAAGAACCGCCAGCGGTGGTCATCGATGAAGCGGTTGAGTTAGCAAAAGAATTCGGCAGCCAAAATTCGCCTAAATTTGTTAACGGTGCCTTAGGAGCAATTCTTAAAACCCAAAATTCCCATGTTTAATCCTAGCGAAATTGAAAAAACTATTGGCATTATTTTCAAGGATAAAAATTGGCTCAAAAAAGCTTTTACCCACCGCTCTTATCTTAATGAGGAGAGGGGAGGGGAAAGAGTCTCTAACGAGCGATTGGAGTTTTTGGGTGACGCCATCTTAGAGTTCTGGATTTCCGAAAAGCTTTTTAATCTCTTTCCTGATTACCCCGAAGGCAAACTTACCAACTTTCGCTCCCGATTGGTCTGCACTCCATCTTTAGCAAAAATAAGCCGGCGGCTAAACTTAGGAAATTTTCTTCTTTTATCCCGCGGCGAAGAGAAGGAAAACGGCCGAGAAAACCCCTCGCTTCTGGCAAATACTTTTGAGGCGTTGGTGGGCGCCATTTACCAGGACCAAGGCCTTAAAAAAACGGCGGCTTTTTTGGAAAAGCAACTGAAAAAGGAAATTAAAAAAACTGCCCGGCAAAGCCTCCTTAAAGATTATAAGAGTTATCTCCAGGAAATAATTCAAGAAAAAGAAAAAATTACCCCCAGCTATAAACTTTTAAAAAGTAGCGGCCCTGCCCACAAAAGGAAATTCGTTTTTGCGGCCATGGCGGGAGGAAAAAAAATCGGGGAGGGGAGGGGAGCTTCAAAGCAAGAAGCGCAACAAAAAGCGGCCCAACAAGCTCTGGAAAAACTGGGGCTTGTTGCCAAAGAGAGCAAAGAATGATAAAATTAAAAATTAATTTCCTAAATTCACGTGCTTAAAATTCGCCTCTCCCAGGTAGGTAAAAAAAATCAACGCTCTTACCGTATTGTCGTCAGCGAGAAAAGAAGCAAACGAGACGGCAAAAACGTCGAAATTATCGGCGCCTATAACCCTAATTTAGAACCGCCGCTTTTGAAAATAAAAGAGGATCGCCTCTTGTACTGGTTAAAAGAGGGGGCCCAAATGACGCCAACGGTAAGAAAATTAATTAACCAACAATAAAATGGAAGAATTTTTGGATTATTTGATTAAACAAATTGTCACTAATCCTGAAGAGGTTAAGATTGAAAAAGAGGAAAAAGATGGCCAGCTATTTTTTTCTATTGAGGTGGCCGAAAAAGACCGGGGCCGCCTTATCGGACGGGGCGGCAACATTATTAATTCTCTGCGCCACCTTTTAAACATCAAGGCGCAAAAAGAGGGCAAGCAAGTTTTTTTAAGGCTTAACTTTTAACCCGATTTTCACGAAAAACCTGATTCTGCCTCATTTTTGACTTCAATCTCGATTTTTTCAGCACACTAATTTGCGAAAATCGGTTTAGGTTTACAAGGCAAGAGTTTCTTCACCCGTTCTGAGAGAAAAACTTTCTTGGGGCAAATTCTCGGGTCAATTCTCTTAGGGGCTTAGAGATTCCCCTTGAGAAGAGGGAACAAAAGGGTCACGGGCCGGATCAAAGGTCTCCAGCGCCCCTTCTTCCGCCGCTAACTCGCCCCTTCCCAAAACTTCTAATTTCGCAATTTCCTCATACGCTTTTTCTTCTGCTGTCGTGGGCAAAATTATTTTTTCACTCACTTTCTCGCTCTCAACCGGCGAGAAATAGAAGGTCAGAACCGCATCAAGGGCGCTCCCCTTCTCGGCGGAGAAATTAAAAGAAGCCTTTTCCAAACCTACCACCGGCAAAATTTGGTAAACGCGCTTTAAAAAAGCTTGTCCTTGGTCTAGTGCGCCCGTCGCTTTAATAGCCACTTTGACTTCTTCTACCTTACTACTTCCTTTTACCTCTTCTTTGCTAATTTTCCCCGGCGAAAAGCTAATCTCCTCCGCCATGAGGCCATTTTCTATGGCCAATAACTTGGCGGCCGAAAGGATAAAAACCGGATCTTTAGTGCGCGGCAAGGCTTTCAGCGTCAGCCCAATCTTATCCTCCAGGCCTTCGTCAACAAAAGATTTCAACTGGGTTAATTTTTCCGCCAAATCTTTATTTTCCTGCTCCAAACGGGCATTTGTTTCTCTCAAATTGCTTACTTTGCCAAGCGACGATGTTAACAAAGAAAGGGTTAGCAAAATTATCGCCGCCGCGCCGACATAGGGTAAAAACGGTTGGTACCGCCTGAGCCCGCCTAAATCAAGTTTGAATTCCATAAGATAATTTAAAATTCAATAGTCAAACTAAAATTAAAGGTCGGGTTCTTTTCGTCTTTAGCGAGAGAATTAAGGGTTGCCTTTTTAAACCACTCGCCCTTCTTGTTTGTATAATGATCAAGAAAACTGGAAATAGGCAAAATCTCCCCCTCACCGCTTAATTGGATTTTCCCCGCTCCGACTTCAAGGCTTTTTAAGTTTATTTCTGCCGGCAGGCTTGCCACGACTTTTTCAACCGGCGCGGCCAAGTCTGGCCGCTTTTTTAAAAGAGGATCAATCTTTCCCACCCGATCTTTAAAAATCAAAATTTGGCCTAAGTTTTCCTTTTGGGTTTCAAGCTCACTCACCAAATCTGCCTTTTCTTTCTTTAAGTCCCCATTTTTCCGACCTAAAATCAGCGAATAGCCCAAAATACCCCCTAATATTAACACCCAAAGCAGAAGTACCCCCGCACTTGTTCTTAACGCTTTTTGGAACTTTTCCTTTTCTTGTAAATCAGCCGTTTCGCCTTCTTTGAGAAAGCTGATCTCTTCCTGTTTTGCCATTTTGAGGAAAGAAAACTTAACACTATTCTACTTCTCTTTTAGCCAAACCAATGGCGACCGCGTAAACGGGACCGTCATCCAAAAACTTCTCAAAAACTTGCTGGTTAATCTCTAAGGGGAGGAAAGGATTAGCAATTTCTGTTTCCGCCCCTAAGGCCGCGGCAATGTCTTGAGGAACGCTAGGAAGCCCCGCTGAACCACCCGAAAGAATAATTCTCTTCACCGTTTCCTTTTTTTCCTGCTCAAAATATTCAATTGCCTTTTTCATTTCGTTAGTCACACTTTTAACAAGAGGAACTAAAATTTTCCTGATTTTCCCCTCCAGCACTTCCTCGTTTAAACCATAGGCCTTTTTGTATTCCTCCGCTTGGGTAACTTCCATCCCCAATTCACGAGCCAAAGTTTTAGTAAGAGTTTCCCCCGCCACCGGGAAAGAGCGGGTTAAATAAATTTTTCCTCCCCGGCTGATGGCAAAATTACAACTTTTAAAACCAAAATCAACCACCATTGCGTTGGGGCTATCGGGAGGAACCAAAGCTCGGTTTAGGGCTAGAAGCTCCGTCTCTAAAGCTAAAGGCTGGAGCTGAGCCATCTTCAGCAAGTCAAGATATTTTTCTACCAATCTTTTCTGCGCCGCCACCAAAAAAACCTCGCAAACCTTAGCCTTTTCATCTTTCTCAATTAACTGGTGACGCAAAACCGCTTCTTCCAAGGGAAAGGGGACAAAAGCATCCGCTTCGTATTGCAAAGAAGAGGCCAGCTCTTCCTCGCTCATTAAAGGCATTTTAACCACCCGCGTCACTAACTTGCTCTCCGGCAGGGCCGCCACCACGTTTGTGGTTTTAATCCCCAGATCCATCATCAGTTTCTTAATAGCCTCAGCTACTCTTTGCTGATCTTGCGGATTTTCCGAAAGCAAGCCCGGCTGAGGGGTTTCCGTTTTCCCCAAAGCTAAAAGTTGAAAGCGATCGCCTTTTTTGGCCACTTGAGCGATCTTAATCGTCGCTGAACCGATATCTAAACCAAAGAAATCCATATAAAAAATTTTAATACTCCTCTTTTAAGATTAAAAAAAAACTTGACAAAAGTCAAGGACCGGATAGATATCTTCAAAACTATTTTTTATTTCTCAAAAAAATTGTCTTTGTAAAAGTTTCTTGGGCAATCTCCTCAGGCCGGGTCGAAGTACCAATTTGTTTAAGGGTAAAACTAATTGTCACCTTGCCAGGAGATTCATCTTCTAGTTTAATATTTTCGCAAGTAAAGACATTGCAATTATTTAAAGTAATATTAGTGCTGGTTAAGCGGGCGCTATCAGAAGCAAGTGAAATTTGCGTCATGCCATTAATTATTTGTGATAGACAACTAAAAACTACTTCCTGACTATCATTGTTAGTGATCTTCAGAACGGAGGGCTGACATTCTTTTATTTCCCGACTGCCGCTAATAGCTTTATCCATTATGTCTAAAGCGTAATTACCGCTTTGACGAATTTCTTTCATCAAGTTTGCCTTAGCATTACTTTTCAAAATTGAAAAAAGGGAAGTGGTCACCAAAACAGCTAAAATCATAAAAACTGCCACCACCACCAAAATCTCAATAAGGGTAAAACCACGGCGAGAGGGGGAGCTAGTATTAAGTATCATATATCAAAAAATTCAAAATACAAAAGGTAAAATTCAAAAATAAAATAATAAATCAAAGATCAAAGATCAAAGTGCCTGCCTCGCCGGCAGGCGGGTAGAGCCAAGATCAAAAACCAAAGTTTTAATCCGCCAACTGGCGGATTTGAATTTTGATCTAGGTTCTAATCTTTGCCCTTTGCATTTTGCGTTTGCTTATTACCTGTTACGAGTTACTAACTTTTGACTTTTTCGCCAGAGGCAGGCCCGCCTTGGGCGGGAGCTTTTGACTTTTGACTTTTAATTATTTCTCTCTTACCACCTTGTTAAATAAGTTTTCACTTCTTCCCGATGCTCTCCCTGACTGTCAGTCCAAAAGGTTGTCACCGTTATTATAATCTTATCTAAGCCTTCTTTGGCAACATTAGCCTCTCGTTTAAAGACGCCATCAACTAACTCATTAGAGTTGCAGTTTCTGTGGCGACTAAGATCAAGAGTATTCAGGCAATAATTACCCTCTGCAAGTCTGCTATAAAATGCCGACCAGCCCTTGGCTCGCTCTGACCGCAACCACTCGGTGGCCTGGCGGTTCAGGGCTACTGCCCGCGCTCGGTTACGGGAATACTGAATATTACGCACCGCCACCGTGGCTCCGGCCACTAAGGCCACCAAAATAAGCGTGGCGATGGCAACAGTCACCACCACCTCTACCAACGACTGGCCGGAAGAAGAATGGGAATAAGTATTAAGTATCATGGATTAAAAAAATTCAAAAGTTAAAAGGCAAAATTTAAGTTTTAATCTCAAAACTTAAATGTCAAATGGCAAAACTACATGGCAAATGTTAAATCTTTTTAGAGTTTTGAGAATAGTTTTCTTTTAGATTTGAGTTTTAACATGTAATTTTGAGTTTTGAGTTTATCTATAATTCGACTTTTAACTTTTTCCGCCAGAGGCACACCCGCCTTGGGCGGGGACTTTTATCCTCACTCTATCTCTATCTCTCCATTTTTCCTAATCGTTATTGTTTTTTTTCGGCTGCCTAAGCTTAAAGTAATTGTTGTTTCTGCTGATAAGTTTGTTGCTCCAGTCAGGGGAGCAAAAACAAAACTGCCATTATAATTATTATCAGAAACTCCAGCTGGATAATAAAAAGTTTGTAAAACATAATTGCCGCTGCCACATTTTTCTATAATTCGATAGCCATTATCAACGTTATTAAAATTTACTTCGTAACCAGCTGTTTCACCACTACAGTTCGCTTTTCTTACCGCCATTGCCCAACTACGCACTTGGCGCAAGTTGTTTTTCAAATCCTGCGCCGCCGCATCCAGCGTCTGCTGTTCGTTAAAAGTTTGCCACGAGGCCAACCCAAAACCGGCTAAAAGAAGAATAATGCTGGTTGTTACCAAAAGCTCAATCAGGGTAAAGCCAAGTTTGTATTTAGTATTTCGTATCATGGATTAAAAAAATTCAAAAGTTAAAAGGCAAAATTTAAGTTTTAATCTCAAAACTTAAATGTCAAATGGCAAAACTACATGGCAAATGTTAAATCTTTTTAGAGTTTTGAGACTAGTTTTCTTTTAGATTTGAGTTTTAACATGTAATCTCATCCGCCAGCTGGCGGATGAGATTTGAGATTTTTATACTTTTTCCGCCCATGGCAGGCCTGCCTTGGGCGGGAACTTTTACATTTTGTCCATACTTGAACCTAATACACAATATTCACTACTTATCCATCGTAGCGAAATCAGGGAAAAATTGCAAGCAATCCTTTTACCCTAGGAGGGGATAGAAACGAAGAGGGAACCTTAGGGTGGGCAAAGCTTATAATTGCAGGGATCGGCACCACAGCTACAACTTCCAGTGCAATTAGTAGATACCGAACCGCCCTCAAGATAAGCGCAAAGAACATAGCTTGTACCTGAAGAAGAATAGCTGTAATTCCACGTCGAAGACTTTGGGTCTTGGGGCACTTGCTGCATATAGGTAACGGTGGAGCCAGTGCAAGAACCAGTCAGGGAACCCCCAAAACTGATGCTAGCCGGATAACTGCCACAATCCCCCCGGTAAATTTGCAGGGCGGCGCGGATTTGCTCCAGATCCGCTTTCCGTTTGGCATCACGAGCCTGCCGGTTGGCCGCCTGATAGGAAACCACACCAATCGAGGTTAAAAGGGCGATAATCGTTGCCGCCACCAGAACTTCAATCAGGGTAAAGCCACCTTTGCATTTAGTATTTGGTATCATGAATTAAAAAAATTCAAAATGCAAATCTCAAAATGTAAAATGAAAGATTAAAATGCAAAATTATTGAAACTAAAAAGAAAATTCTTTTTTTCTTTTCATTTTACATTTTCATTTTATCCATCAGCCCCGTACCGTATGGTGCAGGGCCAGTTGGCGGATTAAGTTTTAAGATTTGAGTTTTACTTATACTCAATACTAATCTTTCCTACTGCAAATTCTTAACACAGAAATACGATCCTCCCGAAGCAAAATGGCACGCATTATTGTCAGCATTCCCGGTACTCCCTTCTAAAGCGGCGCAATAACAATAAGAAGAAGCATTGCAGCCAGAAGAATTATAAACATAAGGGCTAGCATTTTTAGGATCGGTAGGAATAATAAAAGTATTGTCTGTTTGTATTGTTATCGATCCGCCTGAAGCCGGGCAAGAAGAAGGATAAGAGCCACTATGCGCGGCGTAATATTGCTCAAAGGCGTCTTGGATTGCCTTCATGTCGCCTTGCCTCTTAGAATCTCGCGCCCGCTTTTGGGCAGTGGAGTAGGAAACGGTGCCCATGGCTGTCAAAATGCCAATAATAGCGATCACAATCAAAAGCTCCAAAAGCGTAAAGCCAGGTTTGTATTTAGTATCTTGTATCATGTATTAAAAAAATTCAAAATTCAAAAGGCAAAATTCAAAAATAAAATAATAAATCAAATATCAAAGATCAAAGCGTAGAGCCAAGATCAAAAACCAAAGCTTTAAAATGTTTTTGAATTTTGATCTAGGTTCTATCCGCCAGCTGGCGGATAGAGTTTTGAGTTTTACTTATACATAATACTTAATACCTAATACTTGATACTTAATACATGATACACCATACAAAATACAATATGCAAGTTCTATGGCTCCGTGCGCATAATTCCCACATCATTAGGGCAATCTACGCCTAATTGCCCCTCAGTAACAGCATCAGGATCAGATTTATTTTCTAAACAAGCAACCAGCTTATATGTCAGACTATCGCCCGCCGCACGAGGAATAACTAAAACATATCGCCAGCCTAGGCTTCCCGTTTGGGGATCGCAGGGAAACTTGGGCATATAAATTGTCCCATCAGCCGATTGCCAAGAAGCATTGCAAGCCACCGGCTGAAAGGGATCGCCACCAAGGGGATAAGCTGGCGAAGATTGGTCCATTTTGTAAAGTTCTAACGCTTTTTGGATCTGTTCTAAATCAGACTTTCTTTGCGCATCCCGCGCCCGTTCCCGCGCGCTCATGTAATTAGGCAGAATCAAGCCCGCCAAAAGACCAATAATCACCATCACCACCAAAAGCTCAATTAAGGTAAATCCGGCTTTGTATTTAGTATCTTGTATCATGGATTAAAAAATTCAAAATGAAAGATTAAAATGCAAAATTATTAAAACTAAAAAGAAAATTCTTTCTTTCTTTTCATTTTACATTTTCATTTTGCCCGTCAGTTGGCGGACAAAAGTTAAAAGTTTTCTTGTTTTACTTTTGAATTTTAGCTTGTAATTTTAACTTTTAACTTTTAACTTTTGACTTAATTTATTTATACTTAAATAATACTTAATACTTGATACCTAATACTTAATACAATTTCTACTGGCACGTTGCGTTCGGGCTGGCAAGGCAATAGTTGCATTCTTCTCCTCCCCCACAATCGGTCCCTCCGTAAGGCCCGCCCTTATCCGAATCTTCCGAATGTTCTAAAAGGGCATAAAGTTTAAAATAGGAACCCTTTGTGTCTGTTTCGTAATAATATTGAAAATTATTCGCCGGATCAGCGGGTAATTGCTTCATATAAATAGTTTTCCCGTCGGTAAATTCATTTCCCCAGCTAATTCCCATAATTTTCCCTCCCGTCGCCGCAGGATAACGACCATAATCATTGTAATACATTTCCAGCGCCCGCGCTATTGACTCCAAACTCTCTTTTCTTTGCGAATCTCGCCCCCGCTTTTGAGCAGTAAAAAACTGCCCCAGACCAACACTAGACAAGATCCCTAAAATCGCCACAACCACCAAAAGCTCGATGAGGGTAAAGCCACGACGAGGAGAGGAATTGGTATTAAGTATCATGTATTAAAAAAAATTTAAAATGCAAATCTTAAAATTCAAAATGAAAAATTAAAATGCAAAATTATTAAAACTAAAAAGAAAATTCTTTTTTCTTTTCATTTTACATTTTCATTTTGTCTGCCAACCCCGCACCAAAATAGTAGGGAGCCAGCTGGCGGACAAGTTAAAAGTCAAAAGTTTTTTTGTTTTACTTTTGAATTTTATTTATATATAATACTTAATGCCATTAGTTACACTCTCCGCCACAGGCAGGAAAACCTTCATTACAATAACATTTACTACCGGTATATTTTGTAGGGCATTGCTTCCTCGGATTAGGGCAACATTCTCGCCAGCTGCTGCCCATGACATTACACCCGCTCCCTTTTTGACAGGCATGCCATAAGTTGTTCTCCGCGCAAAATCTTTCCCCACTCTCAAGGTTCACATTCGGGCTGGAAACACCATAGTTAAAGGGAAAGTTATAGGGAAAGTTCGTTTGCCCTGCTTTTATCGGTCCGCAACCCCACGCGCAACCAACGGCCGCAATCGCGGGATCCTTTTCCCACTTAAGAGTAGTATAAATTCGATAGTGTTTGGGGCAACTAGCGCCGTCTTCAGGATAATAATAGTAGCTCCCGCCGGTAGCCGGATCGCAGGGAATCGTCCCCAAATATGGCCTTAGTTTATCCGCTTCGCCTGTTTCACAGGAAACCTCCGCGGGGTAGCACCCTTTATCATTATAATAATCCTCTAGGGCAATTGCCAGCCGGTCAAGATCCGACTTCTGGCGAGAATTGGTTGCCTGATCTCTTTTTTCCAGAGGATTAAAAAAATTTAAAAAAAGCACCGCCAAAAGGCCGATAATTGCCACCACGATAAGCACCTCAATCCAGGTAAGACCCGGCTGGGAGCCAGTATTAAGTATCATATACTAAATCAAATTCAAAATTTAAAAGTCAAAAGGTAAAATTTCAAGTCAAAAGTCAAAAGTTTTTTTGCCTTACTTTTGAATTATTAAAGCAACCTGCAACGGATAGATAATAAAACAATTGAATAATTTAAACTTTTACAAGGTTTAGCACCCTTGTCACCGTCTCCCAAATTTGCTCCCCAAAAAACCAAGAAATAAAGGTGCTGGCAACCAAAAATGGGCCAAAGGGAATTTGGCTTTTCATCTTGGCTTTTTTGCCTAAAATCAGTATGACACCGCTTAGGGCTCCTGTCAAGAAAGCCAAATATAGGGCAATAATTATTTTGGGATAACCCAAGAAAATCCCCATTAAAAACACTAATTCCACATCACCAAGACCCATAGTATCTTGATGAAAAATTTTGGGGCCTAAAAAATAAAGCAGGTAAAAAAAGAGAGTGGCGGCAAGGGCGGAAAGAAGGGAGTAGTTGGGAGTTGGTAGTTGGTAGTTGGGGGAGGGGAAAAGACGATAGAGTAGGGTAAGACCAACGGCGGCATAAACAACTTGATCATAAACCAATTGATATTTAAGATCGGCAAAAAAGATCACCAAAAGCAGGCTAGCCAAAACATAGCTGAAAGATAAATTAGCCACATTTGCTAGCGATAATTCATCAATGGCACCCAAAGGAAGAAAAAAATAGGTAATTAAAACAAAAGTTAATCCGGTGGTTAATTCCACCACCGGCAGCCAAAAGGGAATAGGGGAGCGGCAATAACGGCAACGGCCGCCAAGACGAAGATAGGAAAAAAGGGGAATAAGATCGTGCCAAGCCAATTTATGGCGGCACTTCTCGCAGTAGGACCCTCCCCAAACCACCGTTTCCCCCCGCGCCGGCCGGTCAATTAAAACATTCAAAAACGAGCCAATAAAGGTGCCGAAGATAAAAATAAGAAGGTAGAAAAGAAGCATTGCTAAATTGCTAAAATACACGAATTAACACGAATGAAAAACGAATGGGCACAAATAAGCGAATAAAATGTAGGGGCAAAACTATGTTTTCGTCCCCGCGGATAAGATAATATGTTTTTGGCGTGGCTTTGTAGGGGCGTATTGCAATACACCCACCCCTCGGGCGCTCGCAAGAAACGCCCCTACATTACGCGACGCGCTTTTCTTGGTGCGAACTGAAGTTCGCTACTCCACTTTTAGAAAATCGCCCGCTTTCAATGCAAAAACTCCCTTCCTCAAATCCCAACCCAAAATTTCCTTATGGCAAACAAGAAAAACAGGTGTCGGGCGGATTAGCTTCACTACCAGCAGTAGTACAAGGGGCAGGGCATGCTTCAGCTGGAAAATCTGTGGGCAAAGCCCCATAATCAACATGAGCGCTGCACCGCTTGTAAGCCTCCAGCCCCATCGCTGCCGACGCCGGATTAAAACAAACATAGGTGCTATCTCCCTGTTCGCCCTTATTGTAAATATATAAAGGGTTAGCACCACCAGAGATAATCCTGGTAATATAAGATTCTTTTAGCTCGGCAGAAGCCCCCGCGGAAAGAAGCTCAAGTATTTTTTGTCCATCAGCTCCAAAAGCTTGGTTTGCCGCCGTGATTTCTGTCCAAGTTAAATTAGTGTTTTCGCTGGACGCATTTGCCATCCAGGGATAATAGCCCACCGTCGCATAATAGCGATCAATGGCGTTAATTAACTGCTCGGCATCGGAACGAGTCGCCGTATCGCGCGAGCGATCCATTTGTTCCACCGGGTTAATCGCCGATAAAACCGCCACCGCCAAAATACCCAAGAGGGTGATAACGATCAAAAGCTCAATTAAGGTAAAACCTTTATTTTTCATTTTTCCTCACCTCCTTTCTTTAGTAAAATTCCAAATTACAAATAATCCTCCAAGGGCGGATCCCGCTGTGGCGGGACAAATTACAAAAAAATAATTCGCTCATTCGCGTCTATTCGTTTCTCATTCGTGTCAATTCGCGTATTTCAACGATTTACAATTTTATTAGAATTGAGAAGTAAGGTTGTATATCGGCATAATCACCGCGATTACCAAAAACCCTACTCCCAACCCTAATATAATCATAATAATCGGCTCGATGGCCGCTGTCAAGCCCTTAACCGCCGCCTCGGTTTCGCTTTTAAAATAGGTGGCCACTTTTGCCAGCGCCTCGTCTAAATTACCGGTGCCTTCCCCCACCGCCACCATCTGATAAAAAATAGGGGGAATTATTTCTCCCGACAATGAAAGCATCTCGGAAAGAGAACGGCCTTTTTCAACCCCGCGCGCCGCCGCTTTAATTGTCTCCCGAAAAAGGCTGTTGTTCGCCACGCCGGCGACAATATCCAAGGCTTCAACCAAAGGAAGACCGGTTTCCACCAATAAACTTAAGGTGCGGGCGATATTGGTTAAATTGGTTTTCTCCTGCAAAGGGCCAACTATTGGCAGTTTTAAAATCAAGCGATCTATTTGCTTGGCTCCCGCCGGGGTACGTCGAAAGGCAATAAAACCATATACCGCCACTACCAAAATTATCAAAACTATCCACCAAAAACGCACCATCGCCCCGGAAATAGCCATTAAAATCTTCGTTGGCGTGGGCAAATCCGCCCCCAGCTCACTGTAAAGCGAGGTCATCTGGGGAATAACCGCCACCATCATAATAATCGCCACCACCACCATCGCCACAATAACAATCACCGGATAAATCATTGCCCCTTTAATATTGCCACGAAAGTTCTTCTCCTCCTCCATATCCTCAGCCAAACGAAGTAAAACCTTATCCAAAACCCCGGCCGCCTCTCCCGACTTAACGGAGGCAATATAGGCTTGGTTAAAAATGTGCGGGTAACCGGCCAAGGCTTCACCCAAACTCATCCCCCCTTCAACTTTTCGCAAAATTTCCTCCACCGTGGGCGCAAATTTCGGACTCACTTGCTCTTTAAGGGAAAAAAGAGCGTCGTTTATCGGCAGGCCAGCATTAACCATGGTCGAAAGCTGGCGGGTAAAAACCACCACCTCATCAGCAGAAACCTTGCCTTTTTTGCCAAAAGATAAATTCCCTAAGTCAATTCTCGTTCCTCCCCCTTCCCGAAGATTAATCACAAAAAAACCTTTTTCTTTAAGCAGAGAAAGGGCTTTTTCTTTTGTCGCCGCCTCAACCGTTCCCTCTACTGTCCGACCGCTGGCATCCTTGGCTTTGTAAGTAAATTCCATGTTATTATAAGCAGATTATCGTTATAACAGAAGCCAAAATAAAAACCGTTAAGAGCCAAAATAAAAAAATTTTTAGTGCAAAGCGCAAAGATCAAAATGCAAAACCAAGTTCGAAGATCAAAAACAAAAATCAAAAATAATCTTTGGCTTTTGATCTAGGTTTTGTCCATCAGCCCCGCACCGAAATGCTACAGAGCCAGTTGGCGGACAAGTTAAAAGTTCTTTTACTTTTTAATTTTTAATTGCAATTTTAACTTTTGACTTTTAACTTTTGACTTTATTTCCCTACCTGCCGCATTAGTTCCCGCGGCCGCAAAGCATAGGCCTGAGCCGTCTCGAGACTCACTTTTCCCTCATTAACCAATTTCGCCAGCGATGTTTCTAAATTAACCATTCCCGCCTCTTGCGAGGTTTGAATAATGTTATCAATTAAATGGCTCTTCCCCTCCCGAATCGCTGTTTTCACTGCCATACTCCCTGTCATTACCTCGCAAACTGGCAAGCGCCCCCCTCCCAATGCTGGCACCAGCCTTTGGGAAATCACTCCTTCCAGCACCTGACTAAATTGGATTCTTGCCTGTTCTTTAGAACCTTCCGGAAAAATATCAACAATTCGATCCACGGTTTGCGCCGCCGAATTGGTGTGGAGAGTAGAAAAGACCAAATGCCCGGTTTCGGCGATGGTAAGAGCGGCAGAAATTGTCTCTAAATCACGCATTTCTCCCACAAAAACCACATTGGGATCTTCCCGCAGACAAGAACGGAGGGCTAAGTCCCACGAATGAGTGTCGCGATTAACTTCCCGCTGAGAAATAATGGCCTCTTTTGGCTCGAAGGTAAACTCTACCGGATCTTCCACCGTTACAATATGGCACTTTCTCTTTTGATTAATTTCTTCAATCATGGCGGCAATCGTCGTCGACTTGCCATGACCCGTAGGACCGGTAACCAAGATAAAGCCCTGCTTAATTTTAATAAAATCGTGACAAATGGGGGGAAGGCTAAGTTCGTCTACCCCCGAAATTGCCTTAGGGATCACTCTTAAAGAAGCGGCTAAGGTGCCTTTTTGGTGGTAAGCATTAATCCGAAATCTTGCCTCGCCTGGCAAATCAAACGAAAAGTCAAGCTCTAAATTAGTATTGATAATTTCTTTTTGCTCCTCCGTACAAAGCGAAAAAACCATTTCTTCAATTTCGCCTAGAGAGAGATTTTTCTCTTCCGGCAGCGAGAAAAGTTCGCCATCAATACGCAGCGTCGGCGGCAGATTAGCTAAAAGATGCAAATCGGAAGCCTGGCGCTTCATGGCCTGGTCCAAAAATCGTTTAAGCTTTGGTGTTGGCTCGAGCACAATATTTCTTTAACTAATCAAATAGTACTATAAATTCTTCTTGCTTTGACAAAAGCTAAACTAATAAATAAATTCAAAATTCAAAATGCAAAAGTCAAAATTTCAAGTTAAAAGTTAAAAGTTCTTTTACTTTTTTAATTTTTAATTGCAATTTTAACTTTTGACTTTTGACTTTTAACTTTTGATTGTCCATCTAGTCTCTTACCACTCTCACCACTTCTTCCATCGTGCTCACTCCCTCAACCACTCGTAAATAACCATCTTGCAACATGGTGACCATTCCTTCTTCTATGGCCTGCTTTTCTATTTCGCCAGCCGGTGAACGCTCCAAAATCAGTTTAACAATTTTTTCGCTTACTGACAAGACCTCAAAAATACCAATACGACCGTAATAACCAGTATTATTACATTGTTCGCAGCCTTTTCCCCGAAAAAATCTAATTTCTTCTTTTTTCTTCGGTAAGAACTTACCCAAAACCGCTGTCAACTCATCTAAGGTTGTCTTTTCCGGCTGATATTCTTCACGACAATTAGGACAAATCTTCCGAGCGATCCGCTGGCCAACTACCAGGGAAAGAGAAGAGGCAAGTAGAAACGGTTCGGCGCCAAGATCTAAAAGCCGGGGGATTGTCCCCGCCGCCTGATTGGTATGGAGGGTCGAAAAAACCAAATGGCCGGTTAGCGAAGCCTGAATGGCCAACTCCGTTGTTTCCTGATCCCGAATTTCCCCTACCATAATAATATCCGGATCTTGTCTTAAGAAGGAACGCATCGCCGAAGCAAAGGTTAGGCCCGCCTCGCGGTTTACCTGCACTTGGCTAATTCCTTTAATCTCATATTCCACCGGATCCTCGATAGTCATGATATTTACCCCGGGATTATTAATCCTGGTAATAACTGAATAAAGAGTGGTCGTTTTTCCTGAACCGGTAGGACCGCAGACAATAACGATCCCATTTGGCTTTTGAATTGCTTCCTCAACTCTTCTTAAACCTAATCCCCTTAAGCCCAATTCCGGCAGATCGGGAACGCCGCCGCTCGAGCGTAGAAGTCGCATCACAATTTTCTCTCCCCAAATCGTTGGAGCCGAGGAAACCCGTAAGTCTACCTCAGCGTTTTCTACCTTAAACTTGAAGCGCCCGTCCTGGGGAACTCTTTTCTCATCAATTTTCATCCCCGATAAAATTTTGATCCGGGAAACCAAGGCCTCATGAATGGTTTTAGGAAGCAAAAGCTTCTCATGCAAAACACCATCAATACGATAACGAACCCGTGTATTTTCTGGCTGCGGTTCGATATGGACATCGGAAGCCCGTGAGGAAACCGCAAACTCCAAGACGGTAGAAACAACCTTGGCAATAGGGGCTTCTCTAATTACCGTCCCTAGTTGGCGAATATCAATCGCCTGCGCCTTGGGAACCGCCAGCTCTTCTTCCATTGCCTGAGAAACTTCCGCTACCAGTGTTCCTCCATAACGCTCTTTAATTGCTCCCCCAATCTCTCCTTCTTCTGCTAAATAGGGGACAACCTCACTGCCCGTTTTTTTCTCCAAAAACTCAATCGCCTCCAAATCTAAGGGGTTAGCCATCGCCACCGCCAGCTCATTCTTCTGACGGTTAAATCGAAGAGGAATAAGACGATATGTCCTTGCCACCGCCTCAGAAACCAAAGCGACAGCTTCAGGCGAAATCGGCGTCTCGGCCAAGGAAACGAAAGGAACCCCCAACGCTTTTGCCCGCGCCCGCGCCAGTTCTTTTTTCTCGACTAAACCCCTTTCCTCAACCACCTTTTCTTCGCTCAAGCCCTTCTCGCTTGCTTCAACAACAATCTCCTCTGCTTGACCCTCGCTAAGCAAGCCCTCGCCGACCAAAATCTTCAGTAAACCATTTTTAATTGCCATACCTTCTTATAGTAAAGAAATTATGTTAGAATGTCAATCAAGGAAAGTTAAAAGTCAAAATACAAAATTCAAAATTCCAAGTTAAAATTAAAAAGCAAAACAAGAGGCGCCTAACTTTCAACCAGAAATTTCAACTTTTGAATAATTAAATTTCTTACTTTTAACTTTTGCCTTTTGAATTTTGCCTTTTTTTACCGTGTTTCATTCCCTCATTATCACCGGCGCCAGTAAAAAAAGAAGGGTAGGTGAGGCAGAAAAAATTCGCTCCCAATATAATTCTTGTCCGGCCGATGCCGATCCCGACTGCCTTCTTCTTGAGGAAGGCACCATTGAAGCTGTTCGCCAAGCGAAAATTTGGCTTGCCAGGAAACCATTTTCCGGCAACAAAAAAATCGTAATTATTGTTGAGGCGCAAAATCTAACCTTGCCGGCCCAAAATGCTCTTTTAAAAACCTTAGAGGAGCCACCGGCAAACTCGCGTCTTATCTTAACTATCCCTAATCCTGCCCTTCTTTTGCCAACGGTTGTTTCCCGCTGCCAGATAATTCATCTTCAGCCAAAACAAAATATCTCCTTAAAAGAAACCTCTCCTCAACAAGAAATTTATCAAAAAAGCGCGGCAGAAAAAATTATCCTTGCCCAAGAAAAAGGGATCAACCTTGAAAGTGCTAAAAGCTGGCTGCGGGGGCAAAGAAAATTCTGGCAAGAAAAATTTCCAGAGAATTTACCCGAAGCCTCTTTTTGGCTTGAAAAAACCCTTCTTTGCGAACAAATGCTCAAGCAAAATGTCTCTCCCCGACTAGTGCTAACCTATTTTCTCCTTAAATAAAATGTCTTAACTTAGCAGAAACCTATGCATTGACGGATTATGCCGCTTTTTTATTGCTTAAGATAGTGGCATAATTGCTTTTAAATTATTCTAATTAACCTAATTATTCTAAATAAATCCCAAATACCAAAACCCAAAGAAATTTATTTTCTTTTTCAATTGGCTTTAATTTTGACAATTTGGGGTTCTGGGTATTCTTTAGGTCGATTAGGATAATTAGAGCAATTAGAATAATTTTTAGCCTTTTTTTTGATCTTAAACTCCCTCCGTGGCGAGGCGAGGCGGGCGAATTAAGAATGACGCCCGGAAATAATAGTTAGCAGATGATAGTTGGGGATTGGGGGGAAATATTTTTTCCTAACTACTAACCCCCAACTGTCATTTTTCCTCTGGCAGGTAATCCCCAAAATTGATATAATAGAAATTACCCTCAAATCACGGGCAAATTTTAAATTGATTTCATTATTATGACCTCTTCTAGTGACTATACAGCCGACAAAATCCAAGTTTTAGAAGGAGTTGAACCGGTGCGCCTTAGACCGGGGATGTTTATCGGTTCCACCGACACCAAAGGGCTTCACCATCTCTTAACAGAAATCATCGATAACTCGATTGACGAAGCCCTTTCCGGTAATGCCCAAAATATTTGGGTTTACCTGCAAAAAGACGGCCAGGCCCGGGTAGTTGACGACGGCCGGGGCATTCCGGTAGAAAAGCATCCCGGGCTGGGCATCTCTGCCTTGGAAGTAGCCATGACTCGTTTGCACGCCGGGGCTAAATTTCAAAAAGGCACTTATAAAGTTTCCGGCGGCCTACATGGGGTAGGAGCGAGCGCCGTCAATGCTCTTTCCCAAAAAATGCGCGTTGAAGTTCGTCGCAATGGCAAGCTTTATTATCAAGAATACCGCCGCGGCAAGCCATTAGCGCCTGTTAAAGAAGCACCTTTTCCTCAAGACAACCTTCCTAAAACCGGCACCCAAACCATCCTCTTGCCCGATCCGCAAATTTTTGAAGACACCAATTTCTCCCAAAAAAGAGTTGAGCAATCACTAAGAATCCGGGCCTATCTTATCCCGGGAATTTTTATTCACTTCTTTGACGAAAGAGAGAACTACCAAAAGCACTTTTATTTTGAGGGTGGCATCCGTTCTCTTTTAAAGAAAACTAACCAGGACCATAAAAAAATCAGTCCCATAATTTATATCAGCAAAAAAGACGAGAAGCTAAGCTTAGAAGCAGAAATTGCCTTCCAATACATTGACGATATTGAAGAGAATATCCAATCATTTGTCAATGTTATCCCCACTCCTGATGAAGGCACCCATGTCGCCGGCTTTCGCTCTGGCCTCACCCGGGTAATTAATGATTACGCTCTTGAAAAAGGTCTTGTTAAAGAAGGAGAAAAATTCAGCGGCGAAGACACAAAAGAAGGGCTGACAGCCATTATTTATGTCAAAATGCCCTCAGAAAAAATCCAATTTGAGTCGCAGACAAAAACAAAATTAAATAATAAAGAAGTGGGGATCTTTATCAACCAAATTGTCCGGGAAGAGCTAACCACTTTCTTGGAGGAACACCCTTCGGAAGGGCGTAATATTGTCGAGAAAATTAAAATTGGCCTTCAGGCGCGAATGGCCGCCAAGGCGGCTCGCCAGGCAGTATTACGAAAAAGCGCCTTAGGCAGCGGCTCCCTGCCGGGAAAGCTTGCCGATTGTCAGGTAAAAAACCCCGAGTTGGCCGAGCTTTTTATTGTTGAAGGCGATTCTGCCGGTGGCTCGGCCAAACAAGGACGCGACCGACGATTCCAGGCTATTTTTCCCCTAAGAGGAAAGCTCTTAAACACCGAGCAGGCGCGTTTAGATAAAATTATTAAGTTTGAAGAACTTAAGAATTTGGTTACCGTTCTTGGGATGGGTATTGGCGAAACTCAAAGCCCGGAAAAACTTCGTTACCAAAAGGTAATCATTATGACCGATGCCGACGTTGATGGCGAGCATATCGCCACCTTGCTTTTAACTTTTTTTTATCGCCATCTTCCTTATATCGTCGAAAATGGTTACCTTTATCTTGCCCAGCCCCCTCTTTACAAAATCAGCGCCAGCGGGAAAGACCATTATGTTTATTCCGACATTGAAAGAGAAGAGCTTTTGAAAAGCCTTGATGGCCAAAAAGTAAGAATCCAACGTTACAAGGGGTTGGGAGAAATGAATCCCGACCAACTTTGGCAAACAACGATGGATCCAAATGTCAGAATCCTGAAAAAAATCACCATTGAGGATGCCCAAGAAGCCGACCATACTTTTGATATGCTCTTAGGCAAGGAAGTCCTGCCTCGCCGGCGTTTTATACAAGCTAATGCCAAACTGGCAGAGCTTGACGTTTAATTTCTAAAAAAGAACAGATTATTTTTAACTAATTGATTTTTAATAAGTAGGGTTTTGGATATTTTTTAGGTCAGTTAGGGCAATTAGAATAATTTCTAACTTGTAATAGACAATAAGCTTGCGCTGCACAAAATATATCCCAAACGCTCAGCCCTTCTCTTGTTTAAGCCCTTTACTCATGTTAAACTAACCTTCTATGGTCAAAAAACAATGGGTCTTTTCTTTTAACGCTGTTCCCAAAATTGACAAAAATTTGTTGGGCGGCAAGGGAGCCGGGTTAGCGGAGATGACTAAAATTGGCTTGCCCGTACCTCCCGGTTTTATTATTACCACAGACGCCTGTAAAGCTTATCAAAAGAATAAAAAATTACCACCAGACCTTTGGCCACAGATTATAAGAGAACTTAAAAAATTAGAAGAAAAAACGGGAAAGAGATTTAATGATGCTAAAAACCCTCTATTGGTCTCGGTTCGTTCCGGCGCTCCCGTTTCCATGCCCGGGATGATGGACACCGTTTTAAATTTAGGTCTAAACGATGAAACCGCCAAAGCATTAGCTAAAAGAACAAAAAATTCCCGCTTTGCCGCTGATTCCTATCGCCGCTTTATCCAAATGTTTGCCAACATCGTTAAAAGTGTACCACTGAAAAAGTTTGAGGATGTTTTAGAACAAGAGAGAGAACGCCATGGCTTCAAAAACGATACCGAATTCAGCGCCCAGGACTTAGAAAAAATCATCCGACGTTATCAGCAAATTTATCAAGAAGAAACGGGAGAAAAATTTCCTCAAGATCCCTTGGTTCAACTCCAAGAAGCAATTAAGGCTGTTTTCAATTCTTGGGAAAATAAAAGAGCCATCGATTACCGCAATTTTAATAAAATCCCCCATCATTTGGGTACCGCAGTTAATGTTCAGGCAATGGTTTTTGGCAACATGGGAGAAAAATCGGCCACGGGAGTTGCTTTTACCCGCAATCCTGCTATCGGCAAGAAAAAACTTTATGGCGAATTTCTAATCAATGCCCAAGGCGAAGACGTTGTCGCCGGTATTCGTACTCCCCGGCCAATTAAGGAGCTGGCCAAGGCAATGCCTAAGGCTTATGAAATCTTGCAAAAAATTGCCCAAACTCTGGAAAAACATTTCCGCGACATGCAAGACATCGAATTTACTATTGAAGAGGGGAAATTTTATATTCTCCAAACCCGTAGCGGTAAACGAACTCCTGAAGCAGCAGTAAAAATTGCTTACGATATGGTTTTGGAAAAGCTTATCAGTAAAGAAGAGGCGATCATGCGTCTTGATCCTGATCAGATTAATCAATTGCTTCACCGCCACATTGATCACGACGCCCGGCTGCAAGTTATTGCTAAAGGGCTAGCTGCCTCTCCCGGTGGCGCCAGCGGCGAGGTAGTCTTAGACGCTGATAAAGCCGAAAGCGAGGGCCAGCTTGGCAATCAGGTGATTCTTGTCCGCCCGGAAACTTCTCCTGATGATGTCCATGGTGTTATTTGGGCTCAAGGAGTTTTAACCAGCCGGGGCGGGACAACTTCTCATGCGGCCGTGGTGGCCCGGGGTTTAGGCCGACCCTGTGTTTGCGGGGCAGAGGAAATAAAAATTGATTTGGAAAAGAGCCAGTTTACTACTCGCGGCCAGACAGTTAAGGAAGGAGAAGTAATTACTCTTAACGGATCAACAGGCGAGGTCATCTTGGGTGCCGTGCCGATGGTTGAGCCAAAACTAAGCCGGGAGCTAAAGACCGTTCTTTCTTGGGCAGACGAGATAGCAAAATTAAAAGTCTATACCAACGCCGATTATCCGAGGGATGCCAAAACAGCCCGTGATTTTGGCGCCAAAGGCATTGGCCTTTGCCGAACGGAACATATGTTTATGGAGCAAGAACGACTACCACATGTCCAGAAAATGATTTTGGCGCCAAATGCTCAAAAGCGAGAAGAGCCGCTTGAAAAAATAGGTCAATTCCAAAAAGAAGATTTCGTGGGCTTATTCCGCATTATGGATGGCTCGCCGGTAATCATTCGCCTAATTGATCCTCCTTTGCACGAATTTCTGCCAAAGGAAAAAGAAATTAAAGAAAGCTTGGAGAAGGCCAAAAGTAAAAAAGAAAAAGAGCATTGGGAGGCAATTTTAACCGCTCGCAATAATTTGCACGAGGATAACCCCATGCTGGGCTTACGCGGTTGCCGACTGGGAATTTTAATGCCCGAAATTATTAGAACACAAACCCGCGCCATCCTCGAAGCAGCCCTAAAGGTTAGAAAAGAAGGCAAAAGAGTAAAACCACAAATTATGGTGCCGCTGGTAGCCTTCAAAGAAGAGCTTGCCCTTGTTAAAAAAGAGATCATCGACGAGGCAGAAAAGGTTTTTGCTAAAGAAGGAGAGAGGCTGGAATTCAAAATTGGCACTATGATTGAATTGCCACGCGCCGCCCTTAGAGCAGGGGAAATTGCCGAAGAAGCGGAATTTTTTTCTTTTGGCACTAATGACTTAACTCAAACCACTATTGGTATTTCCCGCGATGATGCGGAGGGAAAATTCTTAGCTTCTTATCAAAAATTAGGCATTATTAAAACTGATCCTTTCCAAACATTGGACCAAGATGGGGTAGGGGAATTAGTCGAAATAGGGACAAGAAGAGGCAGAAAAATAAACCCCGATCTTTCGGTAGGCATTTGCGGCGAGCACGGCGGCGATCCCGAAAGCATTAAGTTTTGCCACCAAACTGGCCTAAATTATGTTTCCTGCTCTCCTTACCGTGTCCCCGCTGCCCGTCTTGTCGCCGCCCAAGCAGCAATTGGCGGGAAATGAAGTCCAACTAAACCAATTTTTCCCGCCAAGTAAAGAGATTTTTAGAAAACAAACCAATATAAAACTAATAGAAAGTTGAAATTCGAAATTTAAAAGCAAAACAAAAAACTTTTGACTTTTAGCTTGTCCGCCAGCTGGCGGATTGAATTTTGACTTTTTAATTTTGAATTTATTATCATGTCTTCCTCCGATAATCAACAAATCAAAACCGTCCCTATTGCGGGCGAAGTTAAGAAGGCTTATCTTGACTACGCCATGTCGGTCATTGTTTCCCGGGCTCTTCCCGACGTTCGCGATGGTCTAAAACCGGTTCACCGCCGTATTCTTTACGCCGCTTATCAACTCAACCTTTCCCATACTTCCCCCTTCACCAAAAGTGCCAAGTTGGTCGGCGAAGTTTTGGGAAAATACCACCCCCATGGCGATGCCTCTGTTTACGACGCCCTCGTTCGTTTAGCCCAGGATTTTTCGATGCGCTATCCCTTAATCCAGGGGCAGGGAAATTTTGGCTCCATCGATGGCGATCCTCCCGCCGCCATGCGTTATACCGAGATAAGATTGGCAAAAATTGCCCAAGAGATGCTAAAAGATTTGGAAAAGGAAACTGTTCCCACCTTGCCAAATTTTGACGGTACTCTTGCCGAACCGCAATATTTGCCCGCTCTTCTGCCAAATCTCCTTCTTATGGGCTCAGAAGGAATTGCCGTTGGCATGGCCACCAAAATCCCTCCCCATAACTTGGGTGAAGTAGTGAGAGCTTTAATTTTAATGATCGAGAAAGGGAGAGCGACTTTCCCCCAAAGCCATCCCTTGAGCCAAAAAAATATTGGCCAGAAAGAAAAAGAAAGTTTTTATCAGAAACTTTTAGAAATGCCTTTTGAGGAAGTGGCCAATTTTTTGCCTAATTTTGAAACCGAAGCCAACCTTGATGATATTCTGACAAAGATTAAGGGGCCGGATTTTCCCACCTACGGTGCTATTTTTGGCAAAAACCAAATCCGGGAAACATATCAAAAAGGGAGAGGAACCATCTTAGTTCGCGGTAAAGCCGACATTGAAGAATTAAGAAAAAACCGCCTGGCCATCATTATCAGCCAGTTGCCATATCAGGTTAATAAGGCGCTTTTAGTCCAAAAAATTGCCGATCTTATCCGCGAACAAAAAATAAAGGGAGTAGGGGATCTGCGCGATGAGTCCAGCCGGGAGGGAATTCGCATTGTTTTAGAACTGCAACGCCAAGCAAAACCGCAAGCCATTCTTAATAATCTTTATAAAAAAACCGAGCTGGAAACCACTTTTCCGGCGAATTTTGTCGCCCTTTTAAACGGCGTCCCCCAAACGCTGGGCCTGCGGGAAATTCTTCTTCACTACGTGAGTCATCGCCAAGAAATTGTCTTCCGCCGCACCATCTTTGATTTGCGTGCCGCTCAAGGACGGGCCCATATTTTAGAAGGTCTCAAAATTGCCCTAGATTATCTCGACGAAGTTATTAAAACTATCCGTAGCTCAGCCAACACCACCGAAGCCCAAAAAAACTTGATGGAAAAATTCTCTCTCAGCGCCCTGCAGAGTGAAGCCATTCTTAATATGCCTTTAAAAAGGCTCTCTAAACTCGAGCGGGAAAAAATTGAAGAAGAATATCAGCTTATCCAAAAACAAATCAAAGATTATAAAGCCACATTAAGTGAACCTGAAAAAATTCTCAACATTATCAAAGAAGAACTTAACTATCTTTTGGAAAACTACGAGGATAGCCGCCGCACCCAAGTTTTTGCTTCTCTCCCCGGCGAGTTGGCGGAAGAAGATTTAGTGGCTGATGAACCGGTAATTATCACCATTACCAAACAAGGCTATATTAAGCGTTTGGCCAAGAACGTTTATCACGCTCAAAGACGAGGCGGCAAAGGCATTACCGGCATGACCACCAAAGAAGAAGATGAGGTCAAGCAAGTTTTAAGCGCCCAAACCCATGACCAGATTATTTTCTTTACCAATCTTGGCCGGGCTTTCCGTCTGCCCATTTGGGAAATTCCTGAGGGCAATCGCCAAAGCCGTGGTAAAGCAGTCGTTAATTTAATTAATTTAAACGGTGAAGAAAAAGTAGAGGCCACTTTGATTATGCCCAAAGAGAAAAGCGAAGAAAAAAAATATCTAATCCTTACCACCAGAAAGGGAATGGTTAAAAAAAGTTTGCTTGAAGAATTTAATAAAATCCGCGCCAACGGTTTGGTGGCCATTAAGCTTCGTCCCGGCGACCAACTCTGTTGGGCCAAAACCGCGGGAGAAAACGATCATCTTCTTTTGGTAACCGCCTTTGGGCAATCGATCAGATTCCCCCAGCAAGAAATTCGCACCACTGCCCGTGACACCATCGGGGTAGGAGGCATCCGCCTCAAAAAAGGCGATTACCTTGTTGGCGCAGAAATCATCCCCCCTAAGGTAGCCATAAAAGACCGCCGCCGCAAACCCTACCAGCGGCTTCTCCTGGTAACACAAAAGGGCTTAGGCAAGCAAACCGATCTTGATGCTTTCCCTCCTCAGCATCGTTATGGCAAAGGAGTAAAGGCTGCTAGGATTAACGAAAAAACCGGTCTCGTCTGTGAGATAAAAATCATTTACGAAAAAGATCAGGATCTAATTATCACCTCTCAAAAAGGCCACTTAATTAAACTCCCCCTGAAGAACATTCCCGTTTTGGGAAGAAACACCCAAGGAGTTATACTGATGCGTTTTAAAAACGAGGGTGATCAAGTTGCCAGTGCGGCCATTGCCTAAGCAGTATTCGTTGCCATCCTGAACTTACTCAGTGGACAAAATAAGATTTGGGACCTTTCTGCAATAGACAAATTTCCAAATTCCAAATCACAAATCACAAACAAATTCTAAACTCCAATTTTCATTTTCTAAGCAAGAAAAAATAAACGATCTATTTTGATAGTTTCGAATTTAGAATTTTGGTCATTAGAGATTATTTGGAATTTGTTATTTGTAATTTGAGATTTTTGGGTTTCAATTTCGCTATTCCCGTAGTGAATGCCTTTTATTTTATTTTTTAGCTATCTCTCTTAGGGGATGATACTTCCGGTGGGCCTTTTCGGCAAAACGATCTGAGGGATGAACATAGCGCGTCGTGGTTTCCAACGATTCATGCCCTAAAAGAATTTGAATTGCCACCGGCGAAGCGCCGCTTTCCGCCAAATAGGTAGCAAAGCCATGACGCAGAGAATGGGGAGAAACGGGAACATTAATCTTTAGCTTCTCTCGATACTCCTTAAGCTTACTCTCAACGTAATTGGGAGAAATTCTTTTTTCTTTTTTGGAAACATTAGGGCCAGAATAAGGAATAAAAAGCGCCGGCGCATCATCTTGACGAGTAGAAAGATACCGTTCGATAATTGCCTTAGCCCGCGGAGTTAAATAAACAAAACGTTCTTTTTTTCCTTTACCCAAAATAAAAATCCGACCCGAATCATCAATGTCAGCACGATTAAGATGGCAAAGCTCGGAAATTCTCAAGCCAGTGGCAAAAAGAGTTTCCAGGATCGCCCGATTTCGTAAACCAACCTTAGCATCTTTCTCAAGAGTTGTTGGCGCCTCAATTAAACGCACTAATTCCTCAAACTCGGCCACGCGGGGATGACGCCTTTCGGTTTTTACCAGTTTAATCGCGTCCGGCACCACCGGCACTGGCACATCGCGATCGACTAAAAATTTAAGATAGCTCCTTAGCGCTGAGAGCATCCGATTGATACTTTGTGCCGATAATTGGGCATCTTTTTTCTCTTTTTTAATTGCCGTTTGCCGGTCACGGGAAACCAGATATGCTTTATATTCATCAATCGTTCTCTTGTTAATCTTCTCGAAGGAAGGAGTAGGGGAGGCAACCAGGTAGGCATCAAAAACTTTCAGGTCGCGTTCATAATTATAAACCGTCTCGGCAGAGTAGTTATTGGTTTTTAGCGACAATAAAAAATCGTCAAAATAAGGAAGAATCATAAAAAATTTTTTAGATAAAGTATTTTTTCAAAAATTTATTCTTTTGGTCGGGTAGGGGAAGAAAAGAAAAATTTTCTTTCCTCAACTGAGTGTAAGAGTAATTATACTCAGTTAAGGGTCATTATAACCAAGAGCCAATTTTTTGTCAAGTTTTAGGAAATATAGCCAAAGTTAGACCTTCGCTAAATAGGCCTAAAACGGCTGAAAAAGGAAAAGACGATAAGCTGACCACCCTCTTTTTATAGAATTTGAGAACAAAATCGTCATCTTTCTCTCATCTTTCTTGAGGAAGTCCCCCGCACAAACCCTGCAGCACCTACAAGTTCACACTAACAGATATCAATCGCAGCAATTTAACAATTTTTGTTTTAAAAAAGTAAAAAAAAGGGGAAGAAAAAATAATTTCAAATTAATATTTAAATTCTTGTAAAATAATAATCAATTATTTCGGTTAATTCCTTTAAAAATACCAAAGCCAGAAGAAGATTTGTCCTCCTCCGAAGTTTTCCACAAAAGTATATCAAACAATATCATTAGCAGCTTAAAGCTTTAATTGCTAAAAGTGTGAAAAAATGCTTTTTAATTTCGTGAAAACTATGGGATAGAAACTATAGGGTATATTATTATGGGATAATAAGATGCGACCTGCCCTTCTCCTTCACTCCCCTACCCTAAAATTCCCCAAAATATCATTTTTATAAAAGCTATTATTAACTTAAAACTCAAAGTGCAAAAGTGAAAATTATAAGTAAAAATTTATTTTAACTTTACCTTAACTTTTGGTTTTATTTAAGGTCGGCCTAAACTGAACCCGCTATTAGCAAAAAGACCTCATCGCTACTTTATACTTAATACCTAATACCTAATACATGCTTTTTTCACCCTCGCCAAGAAGTCGTTAAAAAAAGCCCTAAAAACATTAAGCTTCCTACTATTAGATATTCTTGGGCTGTTCTCTTAAAAAGTCGATCCGCCCGCTGAGCACTCCCCAATCCTAAAAGCACATAAGAAACGGTCGTTAAAAAAAGAGATCCCATTAAAATTTCTACCGGATAGAAGGAAATAATTAAAGAAAACTCTCCCGCCACTAAGGAAAAAATTAAAGCCAAAAGTAGGTCATCACGCGAGAGGCTTTCCTCTAAATTGACCGCCCAAAGCGAATGGAGAGTCAGGGGAAAAGTAAAAAAAGAGGCTAAAATCGCGTTTTTCCAAAACGAAAGCCGAAAAGAAAAAATGGCGTCATAAAGGAAAAAAAGGGAAAGTAGTGTTAACAAAAACCCTACCGCTTGCGCCGCCCGCGCTAAGGCAATCGTTCGCAGGGAAGCAACGGTAAAAATATTCTCGGTTAGAAAAATAACATACATGCCAAAGGAAAAAAGGGCAAAAATTAAAAGTTGGTAGGGCCAGGAAGAAGGAAGTAGAAAATAAAAAAGGGAAACACCCAAAGAAAAAAAGGACGGCAAAATAGGCGTCAGCAAACGCTCCACATTAAAATTAAGTCCTTCGTAAAGAGAAAAAAAATGCAAAGAGATACTTAAAATTAACAAGCCGCCAATTCCCCAATAGCGCTGAGGAAAGGGCAATTGTTGAATGAGCAGAAAAATTAACCCCAAGAAAAGGGAAGAAAAAACAAAACGAACTCTTTTACTGGCGCGCAGACGGGAGAAAAAACGAGTTAAAAAAGACATTCACCATCTAAAAGTTGCTGAAAACGCTTTGAACATCATCATGCTCTTCGAGGCGGGAAAGAAACTCCGTTACTTTCTCTCTCTTTTGAGGATCGCTAATCATTAATGGTACTTGAGGGAGAAAGACTAACGATGAGGAAAAAACTGAAAATCCTTTTTCTTCAAGATCGGCCACGGTTCTGGCTAAAGATTCTTTCGCCACTGTCAACCTTATTTTCCCCTCTTCTTCCTCAACATCTTCGACACCGGGGAAATCCATCAGGAACAAAACCTGCTCTTCAGTTTTCTCTTCTTTCTTGGGAGCCAAAAAAATTTCCCCTACTTGGCGGAAATTATAAGAAACAGCACCGGGAGAAGCCAACGACCCGCCACTTTTTTCAAAAATATTTTTAAGCTCTTGGGTAGTCCGTTGTCGATTATCTGTGACCGCATTCACAATTACCGCCACCCCCTCGGGGCCATAGCCCTCAAATTGTAACGAAGAGAAAGAGCCGTCCTTTTTCCCCCCGGCCCGGCTAATGGCTCGTTCAATATTACTCTTGGGCATATCAGCTCCCCGTGCTTGCTCGATTGCCAAACGCAGGCGAAAGTTAGCATTGGGGTCTGTTTCCCCTCCCCCCTCAATAACGGCCACGCTAATTGCCCGCGAGAGCTTGGAAAAAACCTGCCCGCGCTGTTTGTCCTTCGTTTCTTTTTGGTGTTTTATAGTTGCCCACTTTGAATGACCAGACACGGCTTGAAAAAATTTAAAAATTATTACTAAATGCAAATCTCAAAATGCAAAATGAAAAAGAAAAAATGTAAAAAGAATTTTTAAGTTTTACATTTTCATTTTGACTTTTGCATTTTGATTTTTTGATTTCAAATAATTAATGCAAACTCCAATTAAGTAAGCAGAAATATACCGTTTATTTTTTTACTTAACTGTTAAACGTCTATTATTTTACCACCAACCAACCTTGTTGGCAAAAACTAACCTACTCTATTAAGAGTTAATAAAGCTTTTTTAAGCCCGTAGGGAAGTTTAGAAACAAATTCTACCCAATTATTACTTTCAGGATGATAAAAACCGATTTTCCTTGCATGAAGAAAAAGCCGCGGGCACCAACGAAGGTCTGACCTTAAACGCTTCTCCCCCACATAAAAAGAATCACTAACCAGCGGATGGCCTAGATAAGAAAAATGAACTCTAATCTGATGGGTGCGGCCGGTTTTTGGAAAAACTGTCACGAGGCTGAAATACTCCCCCTCCGAGCCTCGATATAATTCTTTTCTTTCAAAATAAGTCAAGGATGGTTTAGCCCCTGCCATCACCCCAAACCTCTCCCTTTTCCAAGGTAAACGCCCTACCGGCATACTAATCGTTCCCCCATTTGGCACTTTTCCATGAAGAAGCGCCCAATACTCTTTCTTGACCAGATGGTTCTTAAATTGACACTGGAGATTATTAAGAATCTCCTCATTTTTAGCCACCAAAAGCAAACCACTTGTTTCCTTGTCTAAACGATGGACTATTCCTGCTCGCAAATTCGGTAAAGAAACAATCAAATAGGAAAAATTTTCCCGCAACCACTCTTCAACAGTTTTTTGCCCCTGCGTCGTTTTAGCCTGGTTTACTACCCAACCGGCCGGTTTTTCCAACACCAGAAGACAATCGTCTTGATAAAGAACCCGGGGGGCGATCATTTCTTTATTCTCACCTTTGTCCCGCCAGCAGTATCTTCCAAAAGATAGCCCGCTTTTTCAATTTCCTGACGAATTTTATCCGCTTCTTCCCACCGCCTTTCCTCTCTTAGCTTCTCCCTTTCTTCCACTAATTCTTTAATTTTTGAGTAATTTTTATTACGCGATTTTAATAACTCTTCAGCTTCATTTTTTATCTTTAAGCCAAAAATGTGATCAAAATCAACAACTAAAAATATCTTCTCCTCTCTTTTCAATTTTTTATCTTTAAAAACTTGCCAAAGCAAAGCCAGTGCACGAGGAGTATTTAGATCATTTTCCAAAAAACGGCTAAATTCTTGTTGATATTCTTCTGTTCTCCTGCTCTTCTCTTTTTTTTCTCCTTTCTCTAACAAATCAGCCATTTTTTCTATTAACCCCTGATAGGCTTTTTTTGCTCCTTCTAGGGCCTCCCAGGTAAAATTCATCTTCCTCCGATAATGCGCCGTTAAGAAAAAATAGCGAAGCGGCATCAGGTTTTTATACCCTCTTTTTGTCAAATCACTAAGGCTATAAAAATTGCCTAAGCTCTTGCTCATTTTTTTGCCTTCGATCTCTAAAAAGGCGAAGTGTATCCAATAGTTGACAAACCTTTTTCCTGTTGCCGCCTCTGATTGAGCAATTTCATTAGTATGGTGAACGGGAATATGGTCAATGCCACCTGTGTGAATATCAATCGTCGCAAATTTTTCTGGGAAAAACTGGCCATCAACAAAGCAGGGGGTAAGATATTTCATTGCCATTGCCGAGCATTCAATATGCCAACCCGGGAAGCTTTTTTCTCTCCAAGGGCTTTCCCACTCCATCTGCCGTTTTACCCCCCTAGGGCTGAATTTCCACAGGGCAAAATCCGTCGGATTTTTTTTGTAAGGATTGGGTTCTACCCGCGCTCCCTCTTTCAGCTTCTCCTTGGAAAGGTGGGCTAATTTACCATAATCACTTATCTTGCTGGTGTCAAAATAAATCCCATCGGGTGTTTGATAAGTAAAGCCTTTTTTCTCTAATTCTTTCACCAAAAGAATCATTTCCTGAATATTCTCTGTTGCTCTCGGCGCTATTGACGGCGGGGAGATATTTAACTTTTCCAAAACCCGAAAAAATTCTTTCTCGTAGCGCCTAGCTATTTCCCAGGCGTTTTCCTTCTTCTCCCGAGCTCTTTTCTCCAATTTGTCCTCGCCCAAATCACGATCGCCAGTAAGGTGGCCTACATCAGTGATATTCATCACCTGGAAAGGTTCAAAGCCCCAGTATTTTAGAGTCCTTAAGAGGATATCGGTATTCACATAAGTACGCATATGGCCAAGATGGGGGTGGTCATAGACAGTGGGGCCACAACTATAAATCCTCACTCTCGGCGGGAAAAGCGGCCTAAATTTTTCTTTCCTCCTACTTAGGTTATTGAAAAAAAGAAGGTCTTTCATTCTTTAAATAAAACTTCTTTATTCTTTCTTTTTAAATTTCTCTGTTCTTTGCGGGAAAAACCCCCGCCGCGGCCTTGAAGGCGGCAGTGGCGTTTTCTCCAGCTCTGGCGGGTAATTTTCTGCCGCCACATCATTAGCGGGTAATCCATAAACTACTGGCCTATGCTCATCACTTTCTGTTAACTGATTATCGCGGATCTTTTCTTTTTCCTTTCTCTCTTTTGCTATCTGCTGCCTGGCCATCGCTAATTTTTTTTCTATATCTCTAATATTTTCTCTTTCTTTTGCTTTCTTTTTCTCTCGCTTCTTCTCTTCCCAGACAGCAGCGTTTTGTTTTTTCTTTTCTTGGTCGTTTTCAGCAGTAGCTGGAGAAACTCCCAATTGATTCTCCAGCTCTCTCTTTAAACTATCCGTTTCTTCTTTTAGCGCCCCAAGAGCATTTTTGCCAAGATTGCTAACCGTACTGGTGATTTTCCCTTTTCCAAAAACCATCCAAAAACTAATTTATTTTATGGCTAAAAGCAAATCATCGCTCAATTATTATAAAATTCCAAATAACCCGCCTGCCCCACACTGTATAAGGCGGGGCCGGCTGGCCCTGTACCAAAATGGTACGGGGCTGGCGGATTGAATTTTAACATTTAACATATAGTCCTGTCTACTGTGGGCAGGTTTGCGATTTGCGTTTTGAATCCATTTATAATTTTGACTTTTGGCTTTTTCCGCCAGAGGCGCAGGCCAGAGGCCTGTCAGCCTTGGGCAGAGACCCGCCTTGGGCGGGAACTTTTAAATTTCTTTTTTAGTATTCTCTCCTTCCCTCCAGCGCTCGTTCTAAGGTCAGCTCATCAGCATACTCCAAATCCGCCCCTACCGGCAATCCCTGCCCTACTCGGCTCACCCTCACTTTATCAACCCTCTCAGCATTAACTTTCTCTAACTCTTTCTTAATATACATCGCGGTGGCTTCTCCTTCCAAAGAAGAGCCTGTCGCCAAAATAACCTCTCTTATCGTCTCATTTTCCCTTACTCTTCTAATTAGTTCGGCAATCTTAATCTCCTCGGCGCTAATATTTTGCAAGGGATTAATTACCCCTCCCAAAACATGATAAACCCCTCGATAATGGTTCGTCCGCTCCAAAGAGAGAATATCCAATGGTTGTTCCACCGCGCAAATAATACTCTGGTCTCGGCTCAAATCAGCGCAAATTTCGCACGGATCCGTTTCTCCAATGTTATGGCAAACAGAGCACTCTTTGGTTTCCTTTTTCAAATTTACCACTGTTTCGCCAAATTGTTCCAAAAACTCCTGAGGAGTATGCAAAAGATAAAAGGTAAGTCGCGCCGCTGTTTTGGGACCAATGCCTGGTAATTGCTCAAAAGCCTCAATAAGATTATTAATCGCCTTAGGAATTTTCATTTTCAAACTAAAAATTCATCTTCCCCATCAATTTTTCGGCAACAAGGCGTTGAACTTCATCCAAGGCTTTATTAATAACTTGCGTTATCTCCTCCCCGCTTACTCCCTCTTTAAAACTTAATGACTTAAGCCGCGGTTGCCCAGAAACAACCACCTTAACGCCCCTTTCCTCTACTGTCAGCTCTTCTTTAGCCAATTGCTTTTGCAAGTCTCTCGCTTGCTTCTGCATTTTTGCTAAATCACCTAACTGTTTAAACTGATCAAACATTTTCCTCACCTCCAAAAATTTTTTCTGCCAAGCCTAGTAGGTCTTCTTCTTTGTCTTCAACTTTTTCTTCGCTTCCTTTCACTTGCCTTCGCTTGAATTTGGGTGAAAGTTTGAAAAAAACTTTTGCTTTTATCCCCAAAACTTCCTCCACTGCTTTTTCTACAATTCGCCGATTTAATTCCTTTTCCAAGCATTCTTTGTGAAAGGAATAGTAAACGCCAATCGTTAAAGACTGCTTGTCAAAAGAAAGCGGTTGTGCTGATTTTAAAAAAGCTTCTACCGAGTGGTTTTGTGGCCGTACTTTAGTTAAAATATCCTGCCAAATCTTATCATCGATGCTAATCCCCTTCTCCTCATCAGTGTTTTCTTCCTTTTTTTTGTCTTTATTTGCTCCTTTTTTTTCTTCCTTTTCTTTGAAATTTTTAAAAGAAGAGTCATCGCCTTCTTTTGCTCCCAAAAGCGACGCTGCCTTTCCTACTGCCACCTCAAGGGCCAAAATCGGGACGTTCGTTTGTTTTGCCTGCCTTAAGGCTTGAGAAAAAATATCAACCAACGAAAAAAGCTGATCAGAAGAAAAAGTGCTTTTTTTGCCATCAGGCAATCCCCAAAGTCCGTGGAGTAAAAGACGCAACTCCCTTAAAAGTTGTTCCAAATAAGCCTGAATATCTAAACCCCTTTGACTGATTTCTTCAACCATTGATACTGCCTCCCCAAGTTTCCCTGCCGCTAAAAAATCAAGAAGCAATGTTGGCGCCAAAGAGTCTTCCATGCCAATTATCCTTTCCACCATCTGTCGGTCAATTTTTGGACCAAAAAAAGAAAGTTCCTCTAAGAGCTTTTGAGCATCCCGAAAGCTCCCGTCTGCCAACCGAACAATTTCTTCCAGAGCTTCTTCTTCAATTACCAATTTTTCCCCCTCTGCTGCTTTTTTTAAAGCGCCCATCACTTCTTCCGCCGTTGCCCTATTAAAATTAATCCGTACGCAACGGGAAAGAATTGTTTCCGGTAGTTTCTCGGGGTTAGTAGTGCAAAGAATAAAAATCACTTTTTCCGGCGGTTCTTCCAGCGTTTTCAAAAGGGCATTAAAAGCCTCGGGAGTAAGCATGTGCACTTCATCAATAATATAAACTTTATACTTGCCTCGACTTGGAGCTAAATTAACCTTCTCCTTGAGATCACGAATATCGTCAATCCCCCGGTTAGAAGCGGCATCAATTTCTAAAACATCCAAAAAATCCCCCCTCGCAATCGCTTGGCAAACCTCACATTGACCACAAGGTTCTCCTTTTTTAGCATTGGGGCAATTCAGGCTTTTGGCCACCAACCGTGCCATCGACGTTTTTCCCACCCCTCGTGGCCCCGCGAATAAAAAGGCATGAGGGAGATGATTAGACTGCAAAATCCTCCCTACCTTATCGCGTACCTCTACTAGGTCAAAATCGGCAATTTTTTGGGGACGATATTTCAGGTAAAAAGCCATAAAGAAAGTATTAAGTATCAAGTATTATTTATTAAGTATAATTCAAAAGCTAGAATAAAAAAAAGATAAAATTACCGAATTGCTCCTCCTAGGCGGGATATCTCGAAAGGAGATTGCGAGTGATGTGTCACCGTCATCCTGACGAAAGCCAAGATCTTTCCTAAAACCAAGGAGAAACAAATTCTGAAATTTTCATTAGAATAACAAACCCCAAAAAACAACACCTGCTGTTAACCCCTAGCAATTTGGCCTGCCTGCGGCAGATCTCCCGCAGGGAGATAATTTAGTTATCCCCTTCCATAATTCTCCCCAATCCGTGCTCCACAAAATCCCAAATCGCCTCATCAATTGTTTCCTGAAAATATAGCGCTTCTTTTTGGGCTCGGGGATAGCAAACAACAATATCACCCAACAAGAGCAGCCCCCCTTCAATTGGTCTTTCGTTTTGGGGAAACGCTAAAACATCACTAGCCAAATCTTTGTCGCGAAAGTCCCGATTCAGCTGACGCATTTTCCGCTCGCCGACCACAGCAACACTCACTTCCACTTCCCCCACTCCCCTCTCTCGGAAGAATTTCTTTATTCTTTCTCTTAATAATTTTTTATCAAAAGAATAATAAGAGCGGGAGGAGATGCCAATTTCGATCATAGGCGCCATTGTAAACACCAAAAATAAACAAATCTATAATTTGGAATTAAAACAGAGGGCAGGACAAAAAAATCAAAAGTTAAAAGTCAAAAGCTAAAAGTTCCCGCCCGAGACGGATCCGCCGTTTTGGGCGAATAGATTTAAGCTTTGAGATTTGACATTCGAGATTTCAGCTCGGCTCGGCATTTGCGTTTTGAGGCCCCTGTGTGACATTCAAGATTTGAGCTCTTTTAATCACCGCAAAGCTCATCGTTCCCTTCAGCCATTATCTCCTTTACTTTCCTCGCCGCAATTTCTCCACTTACTTTTCCCCGTAATTCTTTCATCACCGCTCCCATTATCTGGCCAAAATTTTGATCTTTTCCCTCTTCTAGCACCCCCTTAATTACCTTTTCTATTTCTTCTTCCGTTAATGGCGGCGGCAAGAGACTTTTAAGAAAACAAATTTCTCCTTCCGCTTTTTTAACTAAATCCTCTCGCCCTCCCTTTTTGAAAAACTCGATTGCTTCCTCTCGCTGCTTAATTTCCTTCTGAATAAGAGAAAAAATTTCTTCCTCCTCAAGCTCTCTTTGTTTTTCAATTTCTTCCTTTTCTATTGCCGCCAAAAGAAGACGCAACACTGATACTTTTTCTGCCTCTTTCTTTTTTAATGCTTCTCTTAGAAATTGTTGGATTACTTCTTTTTTCATTTTCCTCTACCTCGCCGCATTTCTTGATTGTGCCGATGCCTTCTCGCCGAAGGCTTTTCATAGCGCTGCTTTTCTTTTAAGCTTATCACTAAGTTTTCGGCCATAATTTGCCGTCGAAAAGAGGAAATAAGTTGGTCATCGCTCTCGCCTGGTTGTTTCTTGACAATAATTGCCATGGGATCATAAAACACCTCCTTCAAAACACATTACCTTATATATTATATTAAGATAAATTATAACCGAAAAGAACGCTGGTGGCAACTAGCGAAGGCGCCTGATATCACTTATTGTCACCAAAATCATTAATAGCAACAAGATAAAAAAGCCAATCTGATTAGCCCACATCTCAATTTTTTGGCGTCGCTTTGGGCCCAAAACTTTTTCCGCCAAAACAAAAAAAACCCGCCCCCCGTCTAGAGCCGGAAAGGGGAAAACATTCAAAATGGCCAAATTTACCGAAAGAACTCCTGCGAATTGAGCTAGCGGCCAAAAACCATTAGCGGCAATTTCCCCCGTTGCCTGATAAATGCCTACAGGGCCGGCAACGTCAAAAGCCATTTTTTCTCCCCTCAAGACTCCCTTAACTAAATTGACTAAACTTGCCACAATTTCCTCTCCCCAAAAGAAAGCTTCCGAAAAGCCATTATAAATTGCCTTCGGAATCATCTGATAAAAAGGATAAAATTGAATTTTAGTATCCGAGATAACTATCCCTAAGGGGCCTTCACCCTCTGGAGGCGTTTCCCGAGGAACTACCACTGCCAAAAATCTGCCGTCTTGGCAATAAGAATAACTTTTTTTCTCCCCTCCCTGCCCTCCCAAGATTTCTTTTTGGCAAGGATTACCCTCTTGCCGACCAATCTCTAAATTAATAGGCCGTCCGAGCGATCCGTTGACGCGCTCTAAGAATTCTTCATTGCTCGTTATCTTTTCTCCCCCAAAAGACAAAATTAAATCTCCTTCAGCTAAACCCGCCTCCAAAGCAGGAGAACCAGGCAAAACTTTAACAATCCTTACTTCATTCGCTTTTTCCGGAATGCCCAAAAACGAATAAACTAAAGTAAAAATGACCACCGCCAAGATAAGATTCATTAACACCCCCGCCAGCAAAATTCCCAAACGCTTTTTCTTGTCTTTATGACTAAAGGCGCGTTCTTTATTCTTGTTTACACTAGTTTCTTCGCCATAAAGTCGGACAAAACCACCAAATGGCAAAAGATTAAGAGAATAAACAGTTTCTCCTCTCTTTATTCCTAAAAGGCGTGGAGGCAAACCAAAACCAAATTCTTCTACCAAAACCCCTGCCTTTTTAGCTGCTAAAAAATGTCCCCCTTCATGGACTAAAACTAACACCGAAAGCAACAGAAAAAAAGTAATAATTGTGGGCACAAGGAAAATGCAAAACTTAAAAATTAAAAAGCAAAATGAAAGAGAAAAAATGCAAAATTAAAAGTCAGCAACTCGTAACATGTTAAAAACAAAGATGGAACTACTCTCTAATTACAAGTTACCAGTTATCGGTTATAACTTGCTAGTCTTTTTACATTTTAAATTTTCATTTTTACTTTTGAGATTTGCATTTCGATCTAACTACTCGCTCTCAGCATTCAGCAAACAAAAATCTAAGCACTTCCGCAAAAATAAATATAACCCAGTATTGCTATTTTACCACCAATTAGGACATCACGAGAAAGATAGGCTCTTAAAAAGGCAAGTGCCTTTTACAAAAAAGAGGACTTTAAACCTGACGAAGATCTTTTTCCTTATTTTCTCCCAGAAGATCAATTTCGCCAATAAATTCATTCGTCAGTTTTTGCAATTCTTCTTCTTGGAAAAAAGCCTCATCTTCGCTTATTTCTCCCTTCTCCTTTGCTTCCCTGATCTCAGCTCTTCTCTCTGCCCGCAAGCGCCTAATCATCACTCGTGAGGCCTCTAACTTATTTTTTAGCAAGCAGACATATTCTTCTCGCCTTTCTGTAGATAGAGGGGGAACTTGTATCCGTACTAAATTACCGCTGACCATTGGCGTTAAACCCATTTCCGCCTCATTTATCGCCTTAACAATTTTTTTGATTACCCCCGCATCCCACGGTTGAATTAAAATAGTTCCTCCTCCTTCGGCGGTAATAGTCGCCAGCTCTTTAAGCTTCAAGGGGGCACTTCCTTCATAAGCCCCAACAGTAATGTTCTCCACCAGTGAAGGGGTAGCTTGGGAGGTGCGCATCAGGGCTAAATCTTCCCTTAACATTACTAACACCGCGGTCATCTTTTTTCTCGTTTCCTCATGCATCTTCCTTTTTATTCAATCATTTTCCCTTCTCTTTTGTCAAGCTCTAAACTTCAAGCCTTACAAATTCTCTTACCTGAATATTTTCCCCTATTTCCCCTGCCGTCTGGGCAATTAATTCTCCCACCTTAATCTGCGGATCACGAATATATTCTTGGGTAAGCAGCTCCTCAACTGAAACGGGCGCCATGGCTGCTACTTGCATCGCCAACTCATAGGCCAATTTCTTAAATTCTTCTGTTCGAGCCACAAAATCAGTCTCACACAAAAGAGCCACCATTGCCCCAATTTTTTGATTGGCATGGACATAAGCTACCACTGCCCCTTCTCCCGTCTCTCTTTCCGACTTTTTCGCGGCTATTTCCTGACCCTGTTGACGGAGAATTGCTAGCGCTTTCTTAATATCGCCGTTGGCTTTTTCTAGGGCTTTCTGACAATCACTAACCCCTGCCCTACACAAAGAACGCAATTCTCTCACCAAAGCCAAATTATTTTTTTCCATACTTAATTAATACTTAATTAGTCTAATTAATCTTACTATTTCTTTAACGATTCGATAATTTTACCCAAAAGATAAGCGATACTCTTTTGAGCATCATCGTTAGCGGGAATTATATAATCGATTGGCCGAGGATCGGTGTTGGTGTCAACAATCGCTACTACCGGCACCCTCATTTTCTTTGCTTCCGCTACCGCCGTTTTTTCTTTTTTCGGGTCCACAATAAAAAGAGCCGCCGGGATTCCCCTAAGATCAGCTACTCCTTCGTAATCTTTTTTCAGCCGCAGATACTCTCTTTTAAGTATCTCTTGTTCATATTTTGTTCTTCCTTCTTCTCTCTTCTCTACTTGCCTCTCGAGTTTTTTAAGCTTCTTTAAGTTATTTTTTTTAATTTCCTCAAAATTAGTCAAAAGCCCCCCGACCCAACGCGTCGTAATGTAAGGCATACCTAATTGTTGAGCTGTTTGCTGAACAAAAGGAGCCGCCTGCCTCTTTGTCCCCACAAAAATAACCTGATTCAATGGGTTAGCCAAAACTTCTTGTAAAAAAGAAATTGCTTCTTTAAGTTTCTCCCGCGTTTTTACTAAATCAAAAATATGAACTCCCTCCCGCGCCATAAAAATATATTCTCTCATCTTGGGATGAACCTTCGCCACCATGTGACCAAAATGACAACCCGCTTCCAAAAGCTCCTCGAGGGGAATTTCCAAACTTGCCTTTTTCTTTGAAGTCTTTTTCGCTGTTTTCGCCATTATTCTGCCTCCTTTTTTTCTTCACCTATTTTAAAATTATGCAAATCAGGAGGAATAAAATAGGTGCCAGTGATAATAACCGTTATTTTAACGGCTTTCCCTTAAAAAATCAATGGGAAACTAAATCATAAAAATTAAAAAGCAGGGAAACAACCGTTATTGGTCCCACGCCGCCGGGAACAGGAGTAATAAAAGAAGCCAAGGGGGCAACTTCAGAAAAATCAACATCCCCGGCGGGAGCACCCGCGTCAATAACCACCGCCCCTTTTTTAATCATTTTCCTTCTGATCAAGCCTTTTTCTCCCGTCGCGCTTATCAAAAGATCAGCTTTCTTAGTAAAAGAGGCAACGTTTTTTGCCCCGTGACTCAAAACTGTCACCGTTGCCCCTTTATTTATTAGCAATACAGCTAATGGCTTGCCAACAATATTTGATTTTCCCAATATACAGGCATTTTTGCCAATCAGGTATTTTTGGCCTAAACCAGCAAAGGATAAAATCTCGGCTATTCCCCTAACAGTAGCGGGTAAAAGACGTGGTCTGCCCATCATTAAAAAACCTAAATTGGCAGCCGTCAGGCAATCAACATCTTTGTCGGGGAGAATAGTGTTAACAATCTCTGTCTCTGCCGGCCTTAGAATATCAGGCAAGGGAAGTTGCATCATTATCCCCCCTACCCTTTCATCGTTATTTAAATCATTAATTTTTGCCATCACCTCTTTCTTAGTTAAACTACCTGGCCATAAATACTCCTTAAAATTAATACCCACACGATGGGCCGCCCTTTTTTTAAGATCTAAATAAATCTTGCCCGCTTTGCTTTCGCCGATTAAAATATCCACCAGTTCTTTGTTTTTCTTTTCTCCCAAATCTCGCCACTTTCTGCGCAAAATTTCCTCTTTCTCTAAAGCCACCCGCTGGCCGTTAAAAATAGTTGTCATAAAGCCTCCCGAGAATAAATAGGAAAACGAAGAGTTAACTTCTTAACTTCTTTTTTCACTTGCCCCACTTCTTGAGGAGAACTGATAACCTTTTCTATCAATTCGGCAATTTTTCCCATTTCCTCCTCTTTCATCCCTCGCGTCGTTAACGCTGGTGTCCCCAATCTTATTCCTGAAGGCCGAAATGGCGGCCGGGGATCATGGGGAATACTATTCGCGTTAACGATAATGCCTGCTTTTTCTAAAATCACCGCTGCTTTCTTGCCATTAATATTCTTGTTGCGCAAATCAACCAAAATCAAATGATTATCAGTACCACCGGAAACCAAATTAAAACCTTTCTCTTGAAGAGCATCGGCTAGGCGGCATGCATTTTTTACCACCCGATAAGCATATTGTCTAAACGACTCTTTTTCTGCCTCTTTTAAAGCTACCGCCATCGCCGCAATCGTGTTCTCGTGGGGGCCACCCTGAAGACCAGGAAAAACAGCCCGATCAATTTTTTTGGCCATTAGCGGCTCCTTTTTTAACCCCTTTCCGGTTACCATAACCATTGCTCCTCGAGGCCCGCGAAGAGTCTTGTGAGTGGTAGTGGTTACTACATGAGCGTATGGCACCGGCGAGGGGTGAGCGCCTGCCGCCACCAACCCCGCGATATGGGCAATATCCGCCAAAAGATAAGCGCCCACCCTATCAGCAATTTGGCCAAATTTTTTAAAGTCTAAAATTCGCGGATAAGCGGTGGTACCCGCCACAATGATTTTTGGCTTCTTTCTTATTGCCTCTTTTTCGATTTTTTCATAATCCAGAAGTCCGTCTTCCCCAACTTCGTAAGGAACCCCTTGAAAATAGCGGCCAGAAAAAGTAATTTTAGGATGACCATGAGTTAAGTGCCCTCCTGACAAAAGTGAAAGCCCCATAATTTTATCCCCAGGCTCAAGGAGAGCAAAATAAACCGCCGCATTTGCCGGTGAGCCAGAATATGGCTGAACGTTAACATGGGAGACGCCAAAAATTTTTTGCGCCCTTTTTTGAGCTAAAATTTCGATTTTGTCGATAAATTCGTTACCCTGATAATAACGTTTTCCCGGATAACCCTCCGCATATTTATTTTGTACTACTGAGCCCAACGCCGCCAAAACTGCTGGCGAGGCATAATTTTCCGAGGGGATCATCATCAGTGTTTCTTCCTGGCGCTTTTTTTCCCTCTCAATCAACCTAAAAATAGTCGGGTCAGTCTTTGTAAGAGACATAAATTTTTTGACAAAAGATAAACTTTAAATCGATAAGCCCTCATTCTGACACCATCTCCCTTTACAAAAGTAGAATTCAAAAGCTAAGAGTTTTTTACTTTACTTTTGACTTTTATTATACCCCCCCTCTTCTTTTTCTTAACTTGGCGCCGGGAATCTTTTGCCAACGCCCACAAGACATCTCGCCCTCCCAGCAAATCCTCTCCGTTTGACAACTCGGACCGGCAGCGGCAAAAAGTGTTGGCGCCACCTTTTTAACTAACCTTAACATTTCCCAAGCTAAATTCCGAATTTCCCATTGTGCCCGCTGGCAACAGCGCAAGCGAAAAAAATTATGCAACTCCCGCGCATTCATTGTCACTACTATTTTTGTTTCGCAAGCATTAGGTAAAACAAAACGCGCGTCCTCTTTTTCGATACCAGCGTTAACTAACTGCTGATAGGAAGCTTTTGCCCTCTCTAAACTTTTAAGGAAAATCTTTCTGGCCTCAGAATTCCTCTTAATATGGGGAGGAATAATATAAGGGAGAGGCCCTGCTATCTTTACATATCTCTGAGATTGCTGCGAGTATGAAGCCAAACGATGCCGCACCAACTGATGGGAACAAGCCCGAGAAATCCCTTCAATTGCAAAGGTGAAAGAAGCATGCTCAATGGTAGAAGTATGCCCGGAAGAAATAATTTGTTCAATCAATCTTTCTCTTGTCTCCCGAGTAGTTTTTTCCAAAAGGTCCTCTGCCCCGACAGGGCTATAGCACTGCCGAATAGCCGCCACCACCACTTCTTCTGGCTTTTTAGTATAAGACAAAAGAACAACCTTGAGTTTTTGTTCCTTAAGCATTTATTTACATTAAAACTTCTTTCTTCTTGCCTTAGTTTTTCCTCACTCTACCCATTAAAGCACAAACGTTACCTCTTCGGGGCAAAAAGAATGTCCGTTAATTTTTTAGCTTCGCTGTTTGCCCATCAGTAGAAACCCAAATTCCCAGTTTTAAAAAAATACTCTGCTCGGCAGCAGATAACTCATGAGTGGTATGCATAAAACATCCTCTTAGCGCACCCAAAAATCCTTGGGCCTTTTGTGCCACGGGGTTGATCTGAGAAGAAATTGCCAAGGCCAAAAGGGTTTCGGTGCAATTAAGACTGGTTGATTTTTCCCTAATCTGCCTTTTCAGTTTATTAATCTGCTTAATAATCGCTGGCGAAATTAAATCAAGATTATCAGGAATCCTGCCTAAAACTTTGATCGCGCTTAAAACTACGGCCGCCTCCGCATGAAGAAGGGGAGAGTTTTTCCCGCTGATAATTCTACCATCAGGAAGCTCAATCGCCGCGCCGCAATAAATCCCCCCTTCTCCTTTCCCTCTTTTTCTCATTGCTTCTTTTCTTGCCTGCCGTGCGGCGGGCACTATTTTAAGATATTCCTCACTTATCCCCAACCGTTTTATAATCGTTTCCACTCTTTCTACCGTCTTCCCATCAACTAACCCCTTTTTATATTCCTGCCGGTAACGAAAAAGATAAAAAATAATTTCTTTTTTAGCCGCCTCGCAAACAATATTTTCATCAACAATCCCCTGGCTTAAAACATTGAGCCCCATATCAGTAGGAGAGCGGTAAGAACGAGAAAAATTTTTTTCGCTTAAAATTTTCTCAAAAATAGCTTTGATAATCGGGAAGGCTTCCACATCACGGTTATAATTAACCGCTATTTTCTGGTAGGCCTGAAGATGAAAAGGATCAATAAGATTAAAATCGCCTAAGTCAGCGGTGGCGGCTTCATAGGCAAGATTAACCGGATGATCAAGCGGTAAGTCCCAAACAGGAAAGGTTTCAAACTTAGCATAACCAGAATTAATTCCCTTCTTCGCGTCAAGGTATATCTGCCCCAAGCAGGTTGACAATTTCCCTGCTCCTGGCCCCGCTCCCCAAACCGCAATCAGGCGCTTTTTAGTTTTGAGATCTTCGTCTCGGCCATAGCCGTGGGTATTTAAAATATTCTCAAGATTATGGGGGTAGTTATCAATTTCGTAGCGCTTAAAAACTTTTACTCCCATTCGCTTAAGCCTTTTTTCTAAGATTTTGGCCTTGCCTTCTCCCCCAAAGCGATTAATCACCACTCCCGCTACCGTCAAGCCAATTGTCTCTAGTTCTTCTAAAGCTTTAATAGTGGCTAGATCATAGCCCATCCCCCAATCACCACGAATTTTACCATTGGCTAATTGTTTGGCAGAGACACAATAAAGCACCTCCAAATCCTGATGCAGGCTTTTAAGCAAGCGAACCTTAGCATCAGGATCGTAACCTGGGAGCGTCCGCGCGGCATGAAAATCGGCCATTAATTTCCCCCCAAATTCTAAATAAAGCCGGCCAGAAAATTTGGCTAATCGCTCTCTAATAGCTTTCTCTTGGGCAACTAGATATTTTTTAGTGTCAAAACCTCTTTTAGCCATCTTTGCTACTCCCTATATTATGCATCATCCACTACGCCGTTGGCTTTCGCCATGAGGCCCACGAACACCGCGGGTAATTAGCGCAGCCATAAAAGCGTCTCCCTTTCTTGCTTCTTCTAACCACCACTTCGCCGCCGCATTTTGGACATTTTATCCCCAGTCTCTCATTATAAGCAGCAGTATATTTGCATTCCGGAAATCGGGAGCATGATAAAAATTTGCCAAAGCGCCCCGTTCTTACCACCATCTTTCCCTGGCCGCACTGGGGGCAAGCTTCTCCCGTTTCCTCAACTGGCACGGCGGTTCGTGGCGCTTCCTTGTCTACCTTTACTAATTTCTGAGAGAAAGGTTGATAAAAATGCTTGATTAAGTCCGTCCAACGCCTTTTGCCGTTAGCTACTTCATCAAGACCTTCCTCCATTTGCGCTGTAAAGGGTAAATCAACGATTTCGGGAAAATAATTTACTAAAAAATCGTTAACAGCTTCCCCTAATGCCGTTGGCCTAAATATTCCTTCTTCCTTCTCAACATAATAACGATTTTCAACAGTGGTAATAATCGGCGCATAGGTTGAGGGGCGGCCAATCCCTTCTTTTTCTAAAACTGCAATCAAGCTTGCCTCGTTATAACGAGGCGGAGAATTAGTTTCTAACCTAATGGGGCTAAAACAAAAAGGGAAGATCTTTTCTCCTTTCTTTAAATCGGGAAAATTTGAATCTAAAAATTCCTTCCCCAAAATTTGGCGAAAGCCGGGAAAAATTAACTTTTGGCCAGAAGTTTCGAATAAATATAATCCCCCTTTAATTTTGGCCGTTACCTTCTCAAAAATAGCCGGCGTCATTTGCGAGGCTACCGCTTGCCTCCAAATTAATTGATAAAGCTTCTCTTCCTGCCCGCCAAGATTAATTCCTTGACGATAAATATCAGTAGGACGAATCGCTTCGTGAGCCTCCTGCGCCACCCGGCTACGCGTTTTATAAACAACCGCCTCAGAAGGAAGAAAATTAGCGCCGTATTTTTCTAAAATTAAGGCTCTTATCTTTTCCACCGCCTCCTTGGCCAAGGTACTCGAATCGGTACGATGATAGGTAATTAAGCCTTGCTCGTAAAGATGTTGCGCTAACCTCATTGTTTGTGCGGAGGAAAAACCTAAAAGACGATTTGCGGCTTGTTGCATCGTCGAAGTAATCAAGGGAGGGGGAGGATAACGACGGCTTTCTTTTTTAATCACCTCTTCTACCCAAAAAGAGGAGTCAAAACAACTGCTCATAATTTCTAATACTTCCCTCTCGTTTTTAATCTTGCTGGAAGAAAAAGTATAATCACCCGCAAAAAGGGAAATTTTATGACGCTCTTCAATCTTCTCATCCTTAATAGCCACCAGTGAGGCGGGAAAAATCTCCCCGTCCTTTTTAAAACCACCCTCAAGCCGCCAATATTCTTGAGAAGAAAAATTCTTAATTTCTCTTTCTCGCTCGACAATCAAACGCACCACGACTGATTGAACTCGGCCTGCCGATAAACCTCGTCTTATTTTTTTCCATAAAACTGGTGAAAGCTTATACCCCACTAACCGGTCCAAAACCCGCCGGGCCGTTTGGGCGTCAACAAGGGCAAGATTAATTTCGCCTGCTTGTTTAATCGCTCCCCTCACCGCCTCGGAAGTAATCTCATGAAAACTAACCCGGGCAAAGCTCTTCGCTTTATCGCCGGGCGGTTGGCACAACACCATTACCTGGTAGGCAATTGCCTCTCCCTCCCGATCCGGATCAGAAGCCAGAAAAACCTTTTCTGCCTTTTTGGCGCTCTTTTTAATCTCGCCAATAATTTTTTCCTTGCCGGGAAGAATTTCATATTGAGGAGCAAAACCATTCTCAACATCTACTCCTAATTTACTTTTAGGTAAATCACGAAGATGGCCTTTAGTGGCCAAAACCTGGTATTCCTTCCCTAAAAAGCGCTCCAGCGTCCGCGCCTTGGTCGGTGACTCAACAATAATAAGATTCATAAAAAATAAGACTTGTTTTAAACTTTTTACTTTTGACTTTTGGCCTTTAATTATTATCTATCCCCTTCCCCATTTGCCTCCACCTAAATTCTTAGCCATCCCTTTGATCTCTAATAGCCCCAAAACAGCATTAACTTTTTCTGCCGGCCAAGCCGCCTTTTTAATTATCTCATCAACCGTCAAATTTTCCCGCCAAAGAAAATCAATAATTATTTTTTCATCGGGAGATAAATTTTCGGAAGTAATTTTTTTCAAAGGCTTTTTCCCTTTTAAATTAAATTCCTCTAAAACATCCTCGGCACTGCTAACTAATTTTGCCCCATTCTTCAGAAGAAAAAGTGGGCCAGCGCAAAGAGGATAAGTAATTGGGCCAGGGACAGCAAACACTTCCCGCCCAAAATCAGCTGCCAGAGAAGCAGTGATTAATGACCCCGACTGCCGCGCTCCTTCGGTCACCAAAACCCCCTCTGATAAACCGGCGATAATTCGATTTCGGGAAGGAAAATTGCCCGGCAAGGGCGGCATTCCTGCCGGAAATTCGGAAATAATCAAGCCTTTTTGGGCAATTTCTTCGCTTAACTGATAAGCTTGGGGGGGATAAATCATATCAATACCACAGCCTAAAACGGCAATTGTTTTCCCTCCTCTTTTTAAAGCCGTCTGATGAGCCAAAGAATCAACTCCCCAAGCTAACCCCGAAACAATCACCAAACCTGCTTCCGCTAGCTCTTGAACCAATAAGCTTGTTACCTGCCGACCATAAGCAGTTATCCTCCTAGTTCCTACCACCCCTAAGGAAGGCCAAGAAAAAAAATCTTTCTTCTCAAAAACTTCACTTTGTCGTCCTTTAAGATAAATTAAAAAAGGGGGCGAATCAATTTCTTTCAAAAGAGGAGGATAAAATTCATCTGCCAAGGTTAAGGGCCAAACTGGTTTATTTGCTTCTCTTAAATACTCGCCTTTCCTTTTAACCCAAGAGTAATCTTTCTCCTGCTCTTGATTATTAAAACCAAATTTTTCTCCCTGCCACAATTTGCCCAAGATTAATTTCTCAAAATATTCTTCGGGGGAAAAATGCCGACGAAAGTCTAAAAATCGTCTCGTTAGCTTCTCTCCTAAATTAAGCCGCCACCATTCTTCCTCTCTGGCTTTCCACGCCAAACGCGCTTGGCCAAAGTAACGCAAAATAACCAAAAACTTTTGGGGTCCAATCCCCTGAAAAACATTAAAAGCGACCCAATAGGGACGATCCTCATTAATACTAATTTCTTTAAAATCAAGTGTCATTGCTGTAATACTACCATCTTGGCCAAAATTGAAATCAAATAATCTTAATTAAAAAGTCAAAATTTTTAGTGCAAAATGCAAATAGCAAAGAGCAAAACCTAGATCAAAGTTCAAAAATGTTCTAAAGTTTTGGTCTTTGAGCTTGGTTTTGCATTTTGATTTTTTTATTGCACTTGATATTTAATACTTTTTTATTTTTCTCCAAAGTATTCTGCTAAAATCTCGCGAGCGATGGGAGCGGCTTGCTTTGAACCTTCTCCCCCTTCTTCTAAAAAGACAGTAACTGAGATTTCTGGTTTATCCACTGGAGCAAAAACAGCAAACCAAGCGTGGGTGCTTTCTTCGCCCATCTCTGCTGTTCCTGTTTTGCAGGCAACTTTGTTTTCTTCTCCCCTTACTTTAAAATCAAAAAAAGGATAGGCCGTACCTCCTACTCCATCAGCCGATAAGGCGGGAGAGCAGGCTTCTCTCATTCCTTCAACAACCAAGTCAAGGTTCTCTTTTTTTAGAGAAAGAGGGGAGCATTTTTTTTCAACCGGTGGTTCTCCTTCTTTCTCCATGACCACGTGCGGCACACAAAGATTACCGCCGTTAGCAAAAACATTGGTCATCGTATTTACCTGAAGGGGGGTAAGCGCCAAATCCCCTTGGCCAATAGCAAAATGATAAGTGTTTCCTAAAAACCAATCTTCTCCTTTGGTTTCTTTCTTCCACTGCGGCGAGGGTACTAGACCGGCAACCTCCGCAGGTAAATCAATTCCCGTTTGTCGGTCAAGATTAAAATTTTTAGCCCAAAAGGAAAGCTTTTCTGCCCCTAATTTTTCTCCCACTCTATAGAAAAAAACATCATTTGACCGCTTTATGGCGGTGATAAGATCAATTGCTCCCTCTTTTTTGCCATACTGTAAAAAATACCAATTAGCATAACGAAAATTACCAACTTCAATTACCCCCGTATCCTCAATTTTTGTCTGGCCATCAATTACTCCTTCTTCTAGGGCCGCCACCGCCGTTACCAATTTAAAAATAGATCCCGGCGGAAAACGCGCCGAAATGGCACGATTCAAGAAGGGATTACGGCTATCATCCAAAAGCGCCTCAATTCTTCCCTCATCTCGTTTATAAGTAAAAAGGTTAGGATCGAAAGAAGGGGAAGAAACTAAAGCCAACACCTCCCCATTTTGGGGATTAGTTACCACTATTGCTCCCCTTTTTTCTCCTAAGAGAGAAGCTGCTTTTTTCTGAAGTTTTGAAGAAATAGCCAGAACGAGATCTTTGCCAGGCTTTGCTTCTTGCCGGCCAATTTCTCGCAAGTTGTTTCCCTTTATATCAGTTTCTACCAAGCGTTTTCCCGCTTCACCTCTTAACCAACATTCATACTCTTCCTCCACGCCTCCTCTCCCTCTCCAATCATCAGGGGAATAAGAACCACAGTCCTTATTCCCCTTCAACTCTTCTTTGCTTACCGGCCCTAAATACCCCAAAAGATGAGCAAAAGAGGGCCCGAGAGGATAGTAGCGCCGGTAAACTAATCTTGTTTCCTGGTTATTTATCTTACTCTTTAGGTACTCTTCCCGACTAATTACCATTTCTCTCCGAAAATATTGAGGGGAATCAATTGCCAAAGGTTCGCGATCGCGATCAAAAATTATCCCGCGCGGAGGGGGAATTTCTTCCATCACTAAGCGATTTTCTTCGGCCATAGTCTGGTATTTCCCCCTCAAAACAATAGTGAGATAAAAAAGGCGGCCTATTAAAAGAAAGAGCAAACCAAAAATTAAAAAGCGTAAGACCTTTTTAGCCATTTTTACTCCGGTAACCTTAAACGATCGCTTCCCTTTCCCCTACTAAGATTTCCTCTTAAAAAAACCACAAAAAAAGCAATCGCCAAATTAATTAGCGCCCACTTCCCCAAGTGGCCCATTAGCAAAAAATCCAAAAGAAGACCCGCCCAAAAAGCAGCGGCAATGATTTTCTCCCCCTGAAAATAGGCCAAAATTGCCACGAAAATTGGCAGCAAAAGCTTTCCTCCCCAAATAACCTCAAGCAGAGTTATTAAAAATAAAATTAAGAACCGAACAAGGCTAATCATTTGATCACAAAAACATAAACTATTTCTGTCAAAGGAGTTTCCCTCTTAACTCTGGCTTCCTTAAAAACTTTATCTTGACTTTCTTTCACTTCCGCTACTTCCCCCAACAAAATGCCATTTGGGCCGCCAAGAAGGGAGATCAAATCGCCGCTCTCTACTACCTCTTCTCTTAAAATTTCCTTAATTACTCCTCCTTTCAAAACCCCCTTCCCCTTTTGGCAGGTATCCTCAATGCCATCCTGCCCCAAACAGCTGCCCTTATTAGCAAAAATCAAAACCGGCACAATAAACCGAGAAGAATCTGACCGCAAAACTTGACTCCGTTTCTTCTCAACCTTAAAAACTTTACCCACTAAAAAATTATCCGCCAAAACCAATTGTTCATTTTTGATCCCCGCCTCTTCTCCTTTATCAATAATGAAAAAATCCTCCTCTTGGCTAATTACTTTGGCATCAATAAAACCTAAATCTTCCGGCAAAGGGAGCTGGAGAAGACGACGAAGCCGGCGGTTCTCTCCCTCAAGCTGTTCTTGGCCTAGAAGCTGGCTCTGACAAAAAGCTAATTTCTGGCGAAATTCCTGCTCTTCTTTAGGCAGAGTTAATTTTTGCTTTTCCTGTCTAAAACCACCCAAGAGGGGGTTAAAAAAAGAGGCAGAAAAATTCTTCGCTGGCTGAAAAATAGGCGTAAAATCCAAAATAAAGATCGCTGCCGTGATAATCAATATCAGGTATTTCTGTTTCTCCTTCCTCATTGCTTAATTTTTTATAAAGTTATCTTAGCTTAAGACAAACACTGTCTTTTGAATTATTCTAATTATCCTAATTAATCTAATTTCCAAAAGAAATCCCAAATGCTAAAATCCCAAATCCAAAATGGTTTCTTAACCTTCTTTTTTTTAGGGTTTTGGTTTTGGGTATTTTTTAGGTCAATTAAAATAATTTGAAACAACTTTTGTCCTAATTACTAATTACTTATTACGAGTCACAAACTACCGGCTACGAGTTACTTGCTACACTACTCTTTTAATCTAATCTCGTAATCTAATAATCTAGTGGCTTTCGCCTATAGTTCTATTTTTACCCGCTCTCTTAACTTAGGGTTATCTAGTAATTTCGCTCCCCCCAAAACTACCGCCGCTTGGGGATCGGGGGCAACAAAAACTGGCATTTTAATTTCTTGAGAAAAAAAGTTGGCTATACGAGAAAGCCCAGCCACTCCCCCGCACAAGGTAACTCCTCGCTCCAAAAAATCATCCATTAATTCCGGAGGCGATTCTTCAATCACTTCGCTTATTTGGCCGGCAATCTGATTAAGTACCGGCGCAATCGCCTCTCGCACCTCTTCCGAGCTAACCTTAACCGAAAGAGGCAAGCCAGTTTCTAAGCTTCGCCCGCGCACTACCATCAGCCTCTCTTTCTCTAAGGGTAAGGCGCTCCCTATGTTAATTTTAATCTCCTCCGCTGTTGTCTCGCCAATTAAAAGAGAGTATTTTAGTCTCAAGAAATTGACTAACGCCTTATCCATTCTATAGCCCGCTGTCCTTAAAGAGCGGTTTAAAACAATCCCCCCTAAAGAAATAACCGCAATTTCCGTTGTTCCTCCGCCAATATCACAAATCAAAACCCCCCCGGGTTGCTCTACCGGCAAATCCGCCCCTATTGCTGCCGCCAATGGTTCTTCTATCAAAAAGCAGTTTCCTGCTCCTGCCTCAAGAGTGGCCTCCAAAACCGCCCGCCTTTCTACTTCGGTGGAGCCTGAGGGAGTTCCCACTACCACCAAAGGCTTAAAAAAAGCGTGCCAAATTTTTCCCTCCGGAGTTAATTGTTCTAAATAGTAGCTAATCATTGCCCGAGCGGCGTCAAAATCAGCGATCACCCCTTCATGTAAAGGATAAAATGCTTCGATTGTTTGGGGAGTCTTACCAATCATTTTTTTTGCCTCTTCCCCAACAGCCACAATCGCACCATCCCTTTTCTGTCTCGCTACTACCGAAGGCTGGCGAAAAACAATCCCCTTCCCTTTTTGATAAACTAAAGTATTCGCCGTCCCTAAATCAATCGCTAATTTTTGTGAAAAACGGTCTTTTAAAAAGCTGAGCATTATATAAAGTATAGCATCGGAAAGAAGAAGTAAGAAATGGTATAATTAACTATAAACAATCGCCAAGTGCTTTTTCGACAAAAATTATGATTTTTCTAATACTTAATTTTGTCTACTAGCAGAAAATTCAAAAGTTAAAATTCAAAATTAAAACAGAAACTTTTAACTTTTTACTTGGAATTTTACATTTTCATTTTTGAATTTTGAATTTTTCATCATACTTAATACCTAATACTTAATACTTGATACTTTTTTTCTGGGCCCGTAGCTCAGTTGGCTAGAGCGTCCGCATGGCATGCGGAAGGTCAGGGGTTCAACTCCCCTCGGGTCCACCACATAAAGAAACAAAAGGTATTGCCAAATAGCCTTCCAAACTAGCTGATATCCTCTATAAAAAATGATAAAGCTAAGGATAGGCAGTAATTACCGACCTCCAATTAACATAATAACTTCGGGGGGCAAACAGGATCTTCCTTCCGTGCTGTTGTTGACGATTTTTATTAAAAAATTGTAGAATAAGTTTATGAACGATTATAGCGACTACAAAGAAAGAAAATATTTATCTTCTACAGAAGCAGCAAGATATTTAGATATCTCTGTAGGAATGTTACATAATTTGGTCAGGGTAAATAAGATTAAATGTTTTATCGCCGGAAGTGGGCAAAAACGCTTTAATCTAAAGAATTTAAAAAAATATGAAACGAGTAAACCAAATAAAAAAGTAAAAGAGAAAAAAAAAGAAATATTAATAGAAAATATAGTCAACATTAATAATACTACTCAGAAAATCTTTATTAAAAATGCGATGGATATGAGTGAACTAAAAGATGACTCTGTCCATTTAATGATTACTTCGCCTCCTTATTTTGACGCAAAAATGTACACCAAAAAACCTATTAAAAATGATTTAGGCAATATACATAATCTTGATGAATGGTTTAAAAAAATTGGCATTGTTTGGAAAGAAGTTTTTAGAGTTTTACAACCGGGGAGAAAAGCATTTATAAATATTATGAATTTGCCTATAAGAGATAATGGCGGTTTTAAATCTCTAAATTTAGTCGGTAGGACAATAGATACAATGGAAAAAATAGGTTTTATTTTCAAACGAGATATTGTGTGGCACAAAACAAACGGGGTGAGAGCAAATTTCGGGACCTATCCATACCCTGGCGGTATTCTAATAAATAATATGCATGAGTTTGTTCTGGAATTTAATAAACCAAACAAGAAAGGATTTAATAAATATGGACATTTGACAAAAGAGCAAAAAGAAGCATCCAGGCTCGATAAAGAATTTTGGCTTTCTATAAAAAACACTGATGTCTGGTTAATGAAGCCGCGAAACAGTGGAGATAGCCGAACCCATGTTGCTCCGTTTCCTTACGAGTTACCATATAGAATCATCAAGGCGTTTACTTTTATCGGAGAAGTGGTCTTAGATCCGTTTCTTGGCAGTGGCACCTCGCTAGAAGTAGCCGCAGATTTAAAAAGAAATGGCATAGGATATGAAATTGTCCCTGAAATTGCTGAAACTGCAATTAAAAATTTGAATCAACATCAGAATAAACTATTTACTTAATTAATAATAAAAATATGGTAATCGATGCAAAAACAATATATGCCCAATCGAGTGATATTAAATCTAGAACATATCTAGAGTATCGCAAAGATATGAAACAAAAAGCTATTGCTGAGTTAGAAGTTTTACCGTGGCTTAAGAAAAAAATTCGCCAAAAGGATAAAAAAGCCGTTGTTGAAAAATTCGGAGGCGATAAGTTTATTTGGTTTTTAAGAAAAGGGGGAATTACGAGAGAACCAGATTTTGTGGCAAAATATTCAAATAAGGAAACTAAATACGTTGAATTTCAATACGCAAAAAAAGAATTAAGCGCTTATGATTTTAAGATTTCTAAAATTGCTCCAAAAAACAGAACACTAAACAAGAGGGCCCCTAAAGACGATACAGAAATTTTATATGTCGTTAAGCCAACCTATGAGTTCGCAATTTTAAGTCCTGACTGGATAATTAAGAATTCAAAACAAGCTATTGCTTCTGCTTGGGGTAATGCTCCGGTATTCAGGGTACCAAAAGAAAAATTTAAAAAAGTTTTACAGAAAGATAAAGAATTGAAAGCTGTTTGTGACTTTATAGATAAAAAAATTTCGATCTTGGATTTCCAACATAAAACCATTGAAATGGAAGAGAACAAGCTTTCTTATCTTTTGCAACAAGTTATAGATGAAGAGAAAATCCTAAAAATAATTCCAAAAACCATAGATGGATTTTTTAAAGTTTGCTTTATGCTCGACCACATCGAAAAGATTCCAACTAATGCAAATTTGTGGCTAGTATATATTTTATCCTTTTTAGACCAAAGTTTAAATTCTTATGAACTCTTTCGGTTAATTTATAGCTTAGATTTTCTTTATCAAAAAGTTGAATTAAAAACAAATGAACTTAGCAGATTAGTAAGGGGATTAAAAGAAATTAATAAGCAAGTTGAACGATTTTCAAATCCCGATGGTTCTTTTCGGTCAGATAAAACCATCGCTCCTCTGGAAGATACAAGATATTCACTTTTCATAATAAATATCCTTGAAGATTTGACCCAAGATGTTCTGTATTACTATGGGAACAATATCAACCTAAGACCTATCACTAGGATATACCAAACCGTTCCGCAAATAAATAAAACTTTTCAATTCGTCATGCAATAAATTCGCCAAGAGGGGAAAGATATCGAGAAAATTATAAAAGAGAATAGTCATAAAATAAAATAGACCCAAGCTTAGCGTTTTAACATCGATTCGACAAGTTCTGTAATTTTTTATCCTTAATACAATGCAAACATCACTAAGCTCATGCCAAAAAAAATTACCAAAATAAACCAAAAATTTTCTTTAATTATTAACATCTCTTTTTTCCTTCTTTTCTTCTTTGTCCCACTTTTCTTCATCCCTCTAAATTCCGAAATTTTTGAAATTAATAAGATGCTCCTGAGCTTCGCCTTGGGGGCCACTATTTTTTGGGCTTGGACCAGCAAGGCCCTTTTGGGGGAAAACAAAAATTTTGAAAAAACACCTCTTTTCTTACCATTGCTTTCCTTTTGGCTTTCCCAACTCTTGGCCACCGTTTTCTCAATTCACCCCCGCACTTCCCTTCTCGGCTATTATACTCGCCTTAACGGCGGGCTTTTATCTCTCACTCTTTATCTTTTCCTTTATTTTGCCTTTGTCAACAATAGTGACGATGAGAAGACAAAAAGACTTTTTCTTCGAGCAAACCTCGGCGCCCTCTTTCTTGTTTGCTCCTATGGTATTCTGCAACACTTCGGTATTGATGACCAATTTTGGGCACAGGATGTCAAGCGCCGTGTTTTTTCAACCTTAGGCCAACCGAACTGGTTGGCCGCTTGGATTGACGCCTTAATCTTTCTCCCTCTTTTTTTTGCCTCAAACAAAAGTTTTTCCAAAAATAAACGCCTAAAGGCAAGCCTTCTTTTTATTATCAGCTTTATTTGCCTTCTTTTTACCCGCTCTCGTTCTGGTCTTCTATCTTTCTTGTTCATTTACCTTCCTTTTTGGCTTATTTTCTCATGGCTTAAGCCAAGACAGGAAAGAAAAGAACTCCTTCTTCCTTTTCTTCTCTTTAGTCTCTGTATTACCTTTTTAATCTTGATTATCGAACCGACATTAATAAAAGAAACCTTTTCGCCTTTCTTCCCTGCCACGGTTTCTTCTCCTCCTGAAAAAATCCCTTCAGTTGAGCAAGGAGGGAGCCCCTCAGAAGAAATTCGTAAAGTCGTTTGGCGAGGAGCGATAGAACTGGGGAAAAAATATCCCCTTTTAGGAACGGGGCCAGAAACCTTTGCCTGCTCTTATTATTGGGTAAGGCCCAAAGAGCATAACCTTTTATCAGAGTGGGATTTTCTCTATAATAAAGCCCATAACGAATATCTTAATTTTTTCGCCACGAGCGGCTGGTTTGGTCTCCTTACCTACCTGGGGTTCATCATCGCCTTCGTGATTATTTATTTTCAAAAAATTAGCCAACAGAAGAAGAACTTTTCTCAAAACGAAAATTTATTTTTAACCCTCGCTCTTTTTTGCGGCTTTTTAACAATTCTCATCACTAATTTCTTTGGTTTTTCTGTCGTTACCATAAACCTCCTTTTTTATCTCATCCCCGCCTTTATCTTCTCTCTTTTTAAAAAAAACCAAAATACCAACCAAAATAACTTATCAAAAACAAAAGATAATTTTGAGCCCAAAGCGCTCTTTTTTCTCCTTATTATTCCTCTTCTCTTTTCCTATTTTTTAATTATTAATTATTGGCTGGCAGATTACCATTTCGCTAAGGCAGAAAAATACGCTAACCAGCGCCAATATCTTTTGGCCAAAAAGGAATATGACCGCGCAAGGGGGAAAAACCCCCATGAGCCTCTTTACCAAAGTAATGCCGCTATAAATGCTGCTTATCTTACCGTAATTTCTAAAGAACAGGGGGAAGAAAAATTAGCTCAACAATTTGCCCAAGAAGCCCTAAGTCTAAGCCAAAAAGCAATCAAAAATAATCCTTACCACCTAAATTTTTATCGCCAAAGCGCCCAAACCCTCTTTCTATTAAGCCAAATTAATCCTCAATATCTTTCTCCCTTGGAAAAGGTTTTGCTTACCGCTCAAAAGCTTGCCCCCACTGACCCTAAACTTACTTATAACCTAGGAGTTTTAGCCTCAAGGGAAGGAAAATCCCAGGAAGCCATCAGCTGGCTGAAAAAAACAATCGAACTTAAACCAAACTATGAAGCCGCTAGGCTCTCTTTGGCAAAAATTTATCAAGAAACAGGCGAAGAAAAAAGAGCTAAAGAGCAATTAGAATATTTGCTAGAATTTATTAATCCTAAAGATGAGGAGGCCCAAAAATTGCTTCAAGAGTTATAATTAGTAATAGGGGCCTTAATCTGCCGATGGCAGGCTCCATCTTTAATCGGGACAATTTTGAAAATATCACTTTATGATTAAAGTCCTCACCGCCCCCCATCCAATATTGGCAAAAAAATCAAAACCGGTAAACGATTTCGGGCAGAAAACAAAAGACTTTTGCCGCCTCTTATCAGAGACTTTGTTGTCCTGCCAAAATCCGTCCGGCATTGGTCTCGCCGCACCTCAAGTGGGAAAAAACTGGCAAATTTTTGTTATCGCCCTGCCAGGAGAAAAACCAACCATCTTTATTAACCCAAAAATCATTAGCCATTCTAAAGAAAAGGCTTACTTTCTGCTAGAAAACGGAAAAAGCAAAAACAAGGAACCCTTCTTGGAGGGTTGCCTTTCTTTACCTAATATTTTTGGCGCTGTTAAGCGCTGGCCAGAAATTGAAGTAGAATATTCCCGCCCCGACGGAAAAAAACAAAAAGCCAGGCTAAAAAACCTTCCCGCCATTGTTTTTCAACACGAACAAGACCATCTCCAGGGGATCCTTTTTACCCAAAGAATCATCAAACAAAGAGGAGAAATTTTTCAAGATAAAAATGGCCAGCTGGAAAAAATCTAAACCTTCCTTTTCTTTGGTCTTCTTTGGCTCGTCGGAGCATTCCAATCAAATCCTGGAAGCACTTCTCGGCGTAAAACTTTGCAAAGTTGTTCTCACAGTTACTCAACCACCTAAACCGGCAGGTCGCCATAAAACACCTAAACCATCGCCAGTAGCCATTTTTAGTCGTAAGAAAAAAATCCCCTTTTTAGAAACAAATAAGCTTAACAACGAAACAATTAAAATTATCAAAAACAATAATCCCGATGTCGGAGTAATTGCCGCCTACGGACAAATTATCCCCCAAACTCTAATCGATATTTTCCCCGCCGGTATCATCAATTTTCACCCCTCCTATCTTCCCGAGCTTCGTGGCCCAAGCCCCGTCCAAAGTGCCATTTTGCAAAACAAAAAAACTACCGGTATCTCTTTAATCTTAATTGACAAGAAAATTGATCATGGCCCTATCTTAGCGCAAAAAAAAATAGCCATTTTCCCTAATGATAATCAAGCTACCCTTTCCCAACGTCTTTTTAAAGAAGGCGCAAAATTAATAGGAAAAACTTTGCCTCAATACCTAAGGGGGGAAATTAAACCCTGCCCCCAAGATCATCGCCGCGCCACCTACACGCCACTTCTTTCTCGCAATGACGGTTTTATTAAACCAGAAGAGTTAAAAGAGGCAGTTAAGGATGATGGGGAAAAAGCAAGCTTAATTGAAAGAAGGTGGCGTGCTTATCATCCTTGGCCTGGCATCTATACTTTTCTTGCCTTACCGCCAAAGCCTCCCCAAAGAGTAAAGATTCTCTCGCTCCATCTTGAAGGCAAAAAACTAATCCTGGATCAAGTGCAATTTGAAGGGAGAAAACCCATTTCTTGGGATAAAAACTTAAACAAAATCTATTTCGGGGAATGAAAAAAAGAATTTTCATTTTTTTAATACCTCTTTTAACCCTTAGCCTTACTGCTTTTATTTTTTCCCAAAGAAAAAAGAACCAATCATCGCCTATTATTTCCCCCCTTATTATAAAAGAAGATATTTTTTCCCAAGGGAATAAAGAACTAACTTGGCGCCCAGAAAAACAACCTGATTTTTTGAATGAAGACAAAATCCTCATCGAAGCCAAGTCAGCTCTTACTATTGACTGGACCACCAACCAAATTCTTTTTGCCAAAAACGCCAACCAAGCCCTACCTATTGCTTCTCTTACCAAGCTGATGACCGCCTTGGTGGCTCAAGAAATTGCCCCTCTTGAAACAAAACTAATCGTTTCCCAAGAGGCGGTTAAAGATGGTGAGGCAAGCATGGGGCTATTACCATACGAAAAACTAACTTTAAAAGAACTCCTTTATGGCCTTTTACTTGTTTCCGGTAATGATGCCGCTAATGTTATCGCCGAAAACTTAGGCGGCCGAGAACAAACTTTTGTCGCCATAATGAATCAAAAGGCCAAACAGTTAGGGCTGGAAAAAACTATCTTTTATAATCCCCATGGCCTAGATGAAGAAAATCGCCCTCCCAATCAAAGCAGTGCCTACGAATTAGCCATCCTTACCCGTGCCCTACTGGATCAATTCCCCGAAACGCGAGAAATTGTTAAAACAGCGGAAATTGTCTTGCCCGCTAATGAAGATCATCAAGAATATCGCCTTAAGAACGTTTTAGGCCTTGAAGAAACTTATCCCGGTATGCTCGGTGTTAAACCCGGAAATACTTTCAGCGCCGGCTATTGCTTGGTCGGCCTGGCTCAAAAAGATAACCATGAAGTTCTTGCCATTCTTCTTAACTCGCCTAGCCCCAAAAAAGAGGTTCAAAAATTATTCGACTTTAGCTTTGGCCAAATTTCCCTTTCCCCCATTCCCCACTAGCTTTCCTTCCTTTTTTAATTTCTTCAAGCAACCAGTACACACTCTTATTTTTTTCTCCTCCCCCTTTTCTAAAATTGTCGCTTTCTGCAAATTTGGCATCCGCCGCACCTCTACCCTTTTTTTGATCCACTTGCCAGTACCGGTACGAATAATCCTCTTTCCCTTTGCTGGCCCTTTACCACAAATTTGACATCGTGCCATAGCGTTATTTTTTTTAAAAATTTAAAAACTGCCTATTAATTTTCTCTAATTCTTCTGTGCTATACTAACACAGTAAACCTAAATTATCAATTGTCTGATCAAAAGTGCTTGCTTATCTTTTTGCTGACCCCCTTTCTTTCTTCCTCTTCTTAATGGCTTTGTTTTTGGCACTTTCTATCCACGAGGCTTCTCACGCCTGGGCAGCTGACCGTTTAGGTGATCCTACCGCTCGCTTTTCTGACCGGCTCACTCTTAACCCCCTTGCTCATCTTGATCCCCTCGGAACCCTAATGCTCCTTCTTTTCGGTTTCGGCTGGGGAAAGCCTGTACCCATCGACTCTTTTAATCTCCGCCATCCTCGCCGCGACACGGCTCTTATTTCTCTCGCCGGTCCCCTCTCAAATCTTACCTTAGCAATTCTGGTTTCTCTTCTTTGGCATTTGACGGCCTTTCTTTATCCAGCGGCCACTCATTTTCTCTCTTTATTCCTCTCCCCCCTTCTCCAACTAAATCTAATGTTGGGTATTTTTAATCTTCTTCCCCTTCAACCTTTGGACGGGGAAAAAATTTTAACCGGCCTTCTCCCTTCCCCCCAAGCAGAAAAGGTAGCCACCTTTTTAGAAAATTATAGCCTCTTTCTTCTTATCCTCCTTTTCCTTCCCTTGTTCCGCGGCTACTCTCTTCTTGATTTTCTCATTACACCACTCGTTAATTTTTTGGAAAATTTCCTTGCTCCTACCCCTTCTCTCCTTTAAAGCTAAAAAAATAGTCCTGCCTTGAGGTTTAAACAAGAAGTGTTCCCCGGAAAAACGTCCAGGTGGGTTCCCGTCTGCTCTCCAAAGAGAGCAGAACTTCGGATCCCTACACTCATTGTTGGTGAGGAAGACTCTCTTGCTTTGCTTCCCCTCGTCAGCAGGACTAATTAAAGAATAACAAAAATAAACTTTCTTGTCAACACCGCTCTTTTCTGCTAAAATCAAATTCACCAGATGAGGCAACACTTTAACGCTTAATATTTCAGAATCATTAATTGTTGTCCTTGCCTTCTTGGCTTAATAGCAAAGTAACTGTCTTTTACCAGAGATATCCTGCCAAATTTGATAAAATTTAATGGAGCCTAGGAATACCGTAAAAGCGGCTTGCCGGGGTAACTCAGTGGCAGAGTAGCTGTTTTGTAAACAGCAAGTCGTGGGTTCAAATCCCACCTCCGGCTCCAAAAAGGAAAGTTAGAAATATGCCTGGGTAGCTCAGTTGGCAGAGCGCGTCTTTGGTAAAGACGAGGTCTCGGGTTCGATCCCCGACTCAGGCTCAGGGATGACTTTTTGAAAAAAATAGGTTAAAATAAAGAAGATGAGCCAAAAAGCGAAAAAGAAAAATGTCAATTTTCAAGCAAAGCCAAAGCAGAGTGGTTTTTACCAGCAATTACTAGCTTATTTTGAAACTAAAAGGCTCAAGACTTTGGGAAAAATAAAATTTCAAAATCCCCACTGGTGGCAATTAAAAGACAGAAGTAGTAAAAATAAAAAATAGAATATGGCAAAAAAGGGCGCGCGGCAGTTTATTGGTTTGGTCTGTTCTGTTTGTGGTCACCAAAACTACACAAGCCAGAAAAACAAAACCAATAGCCCGGAAAAAGTCACCATCAAAAAATACTGCTCTTCCTGCCACAAGACTACTGACCACAAGGAGACGAGCAAATTGAAGTAAAAATTAAAGGGACGTAGCTCAACTGGTAGAGCCGCGGTCTCCAAAACCGCAGGTTAGAGGTTCAAGCCCTCTCGTCCCTGCCAAAAACTAGCGACTCTCCTGGTACAAAATCCAATCAGTACTATTGACCACCCCATCTCTATTAATATCAAATTCCTCATTGCTCGTGCCAAAAACCCTTTTAAAATCATCTAGGGTATATTCTCCTGGAGAAATGGTAGGCGATGAACTCGGAGACAAACTCTTTGTGGGCTCCACTGTCACCGATGAGGGGACACTGGTGGGCAAAACAGGAGAAACTGCCGGTGAAATCTCCAAGGGCACTTTTGCCGCAGATTCCTTGGTAGTAAAAGAATAAGGGGCACCATTATCATCATAAACTTCTTCTCCTGCTCGAAGACGAAAATAATAAATTGTTTCTGGTAGGAGTGGCGAAAGAACAACGCTATGGTTAGTAGTTTCAGCCGTTTCTGTTGCCCGCAATAAAAAACTTCCTGGCGTCGTTCCATATTCTATTTGCCCAATCGTTGGCTCCGCTGTTTGCCAAGAAACCGTCGCGCTATTAGCGGTAATATTGGCCACTCGCACGCCCTGAGGTTTCACTTCTCCCGTTGCTCCTCCCAAAAAAGTTCTTATCGTACCCATCTGCCAGATTACTATTCCCACTGCCACCAGCCCCAAAATCCCTCCGCCCGCCATCAAAACTATTTTTTTATTCTTCATCTCTCAACTCAATTTTAGGCGAGACTATTTTCTCTTTTTTTGAAAAACCAAGCTAAACCTCCTGCCGCAAGGAAAAAGCCTATCCCTAAAAGTTCCCCTGTTAATTCAAACACACCCGTCTTGGGCAAGGCGGTTGAGGTTGCTTCACTGGTTGGCGTTACCCCTCCTTCCACCCCCGTCGTTGCCGCCGTAATCGTGTAAGAACCAGTTCCATTAGCACTGCACAAAATCACGTCAATCTGCCCCTCGTTTATGTTAGAATCTGCTGTTGAACCGCTTTGGCAACTAAAGGTGAGCCTGGCTGTTCCTGCTTTTTTTGCTCTAAAATTAATTGTTGCAAGCGTCCCTGTTCCTGTTTTAGGGGCATTACTATCAGCAATACCATAAATTTTTATTTCTCCCAGAACACTGGTATCGCTGGTTGTAGTTGGGAAAAAAAGTCCCTCTCCAACGCTGATTACTTCTAAAAGGCCACTATCAAACGCTATTACCGCATCGGCGCTATTAATATTTTTGCCACCGGTGTTAATTTCTACCACTACAGCTAATGTCTCCCCTACTTTTATGGTGGTAGCGGCGGGAGAAAAAGAAAAATGAGGTGACGAAGTTTGTGCCCATACTGCGCCTTCCCCCAACAAGACGCCCGCATACGCTACTGTGATAAAGGAAAAGAAAAGTTTCCGAATACTCATTTCCTAACCATCTTATAATAACAAAACTCCCGATGTCAAGGAGAAAATTTTTCCTAAAATTAGGAATAATAGGTATGGCTTATTACCTTCTACCAAAAAAACACAAGGGGAAAAAGCAAAATCAAACAAAAAAAATGTTACACCGCTACGTTTATGCCCGGTCCTATGGTGGCACAAATTGTCACTTTTTTGATATTTTCCTTCCCCACTCCCTCAATCACCGCTTGCAAATTCTTTTGCAATTCTGCCTCTGGCTGACTAACTTGACCAAAAACCAGATGAACTAGAGGGGCTTTCTTTTCTGTCCGCACTACCACTACCCCCTTTCCCATCTCTTCTGCTACCTTCTGGGGGTTTTGCACTAAAGTGCCATTTTTCGGGTTAGGCATTAAACCCGCGGGCCCTAGAATTTTCGCATAAGGCAAAAGAGCAGGCATTACTTGAGGACTAGCGAGAAGGATATCAAAATCAATTTGCCCTTTTTTAATCTTTCCGACTACGGCAGGATCATCGGCAATAGCAATTTTCTTCTGCTTACCCGTTGGATAGGGAAAGTTTACCCTCGCCGTCAAACCTACCCTCTTTACCACTAAATGAGCTTCTGCTTTTCCTTCAAAATGACTAATTGAAGTCTTCTTTAATAAAGCCACCGCCTCTTTGGGGGAATACTTTTTTCCTCTCTCTAAAAAAGCTGCTACCTGCCGGTACTTTTTTCCCCTTTCTTTTCTTTTCAGTGCTTTTTTGCCTTGATCCTTCTCGCCCTTTTCCTGTTTATTAGCCACCTTTCTCCTTTTTAATGTTTTTCCCTCTCTTTCTTCAACTTTCCTCTCCGCCTCTTCCTTTTTTTGATTTTTGCCAACTAAGGTAATTCTTTTTTTACCCATAATAAAATTAAATTTTTTTAGCCGGTTACCTCTATTCCCATGCTTCGCGCCGTTCCCGCCACAATCTTCTTTGCTTTTTCTAGGTCAGTCGTATTAAAATCCTCTCTCTTTGCCCGAGCAATTTTCTCTATTTGTGTCGTTGTCAATTTGCCAATAATATTTTTCCCCGCCTCCATTGAACCTTTCTTTATCCCTATCTCTTTTTTAATTAAATCCGTCACCGGCGGCAATTTAGTCACAAAATCAAAACTATGATCCTCATAAACAGTGATTACGGCCGGGATAATCATTCCTTTTCTCTCCGCTGTTTGCGCATTGTATTCTTTCACAAAATCCATAATGGGGACGCCATGTTGCCCTAAAATCGGTCCCACCGGTGGCGCTGGGGTTGCCTCTCCTGCCGGTAAATTAATTTTAATCTTGGCAATAATTTTTTTAGCCATTAGAGTTATTTAAACTTTTCTTGCTTGCAAAAAGTCCAATTCTACCGGTGTTTCCCGGCCAAAAATAGAAACCATCACCTTGAGTTTTCCCTTTTCTTCATCAACTTCGTCAACAGTGCCTAAGAAATCCGCGAAAGGGCCTTCTGTAATTTTTACCGCTTCTCCCGGCGAAAATTTTACCTTAAACTTTGGCTTCTCTGTCGCCAAATACTTCTCAATTACCCTCACTTCTTCTTCAGAAACCGGTGTGGGCTGATTACCGCCAATCCCCACAAAACCAGCCACTCCCCAAGTTTCCCGCGCTACCGCCCACGAAGCATCATCTAAAATCATCTTCACAAAAACATAGCCCGGAAAAAGAACTTCTTTTTTTGAAAACCGTTTTCCTCCTCTAATTTTTAGCCTTTCCTCTTTTGGAACTAAAATCTCCCAAAACTTATCCTCTTGCTTAAACGATTTAATCCTTTGCAAAAGCATTTTAACCACCTTGTCTTCCTGGCCAGAATAAGTATGAACAATATACCACTGGGCTTGGGGGTTTTGGTCTTCCCTTAGAATCCAATAATTTTCATCTCCGTTCTTTTTCTTTGTTTTTTTAATTTTAGTCATCGCGCAAAATTATAAAATGATAAAATCATAAAATTAAATTAATAAACTGATTAAATAAGAAATCAATACCCGCAAAAAATAATCCTAAACCAAGGCAGACGCTTATTACTAAAAGAGTCAAATAAATCACTTCCTCTCGCGCTGGCCAAGTCACTCTCTTTAACTCCCCCCCTGCCTCTTTAATAAACTTATCTATCTTGCTCATGGCTTTATTTTACCATAAGAAACCCTCCTGTCGCTTATTACTTTAATTCTACTTTCGCTCCCGCCGCCTCCAGTTTCTTTTTTGCTTCCTCCGCCTCTTCTTTCTTTACCTCTTTCAAAATTTCTGCGGGTGCGCCTTCAACTAAATCTTTAGCTTCCTTAAGCCCCAACGCCTGGTTGACTTCTCTTACCGACTTAATAACGGCAATTTTATTTGCTCCCGCATCGGTTAAAACCAAATTATATGAAGACTTTTCTTCCTGAGGCTCTTCTGTGGAGACGCTTGCTGCAGGAGTAGCCATCACCGTAGGTGAAACGCCAAATTTTTCCTCTAAGGCCTTCACCAGTTCCGCCAATTCTAATACTGAAAGCTTAGAAATTGACTCAATAATTGCTTCTACTGATTGAGAATTTTTCTTTTCTTCCATCAATTTTCACCTCCCTTAATTTCTTCCTTTCGATTAATTTCTTTGAGAACAAGAATAAAATCGCCAAGCAACTTCGATAAAACTAATTGCATTTTTACCAACGGGCCTTCTATCCCTAAAATTGTTTTACCGATCAACTCTTCAAAAGTGGGGAGATTAGCTAATCTCCCCACCTCTTCTCCTTTTAAAACTAATGGCTCCTCTTTGCTTAAAAGCGCCCCTCCCTTAAAATTTGCCCCTACTCCTTCTCCTCTTAAAGCCTCAGAAACTTTCTTCAGTGCCTCAATTTCTTTTTCATGACCAAAAATACATGCCGTTGGACCCGTCAGGGATCTCTCCTCGCCCAACTTAATTCCCCGCTCTGCTAAAGCTCTGTTTAAAAGGCTATTTTTGACTACCAAAAAATCTCCTCCTGAATTTTTTGCTTCCCGGCGTAACCTGTTCATTAAACCAGCCTTAACCCCATTAAAATCAACTAAGAAAAAACTCTTCGCCTCCTCTATTTTTCTTCCCAAATCTTCCACCTGGCGAACTTTATTTTGATTAACCATTTTCTCCATAAAAAAACACCTCTTGCCGAGGTGTCTTATCTAAGCTTCAATAAAGCTTAAAGCTCTCGCCTCGGCAGGAAATTAAGCTTTCTGTCTCAAAGCACCTGCTGTCTTCGGTCTCTCTTATCTTCCTTAGTTTTTACCATAAATACCTCTCAATGTCAATAACTGCCACCTAAACCCTACCATTATTTGACAACTTAACTAATATTTTGATATACTCCTGAATACAAATGACAAATAATAACCATCTTTCCCCCCTAGGCAAACCAAGGCTCTCCCTTGAAAATTTACCTGACCTTCTGACGGTACGGGAAGTAGCAGAAATTTTGCGCGTTTCCCCCCTAACTATCAAGCGCTGGGGCAAAAGAGGCAAATTACCCGCTATCAGGATTAACGCCCGGGGCGACCGGCGCTATCGTAAAGAACAAGTGCTCTGGCTCTTGGGTATGGAAGAAAAAAACAAAAATCTCTAATTTATTTTAGAGAATGCTGATATAAATCAATATTCTCAAGGGCCACTCCTATCCCCTTAATAACACAAAAAAGGGGATCAGGGGCAACAAAGCAAGGTACTCCTGTCTCTTGGGTAATGAAACGATCAAGGTTAGCAAGAAGACTGGTACCCCCGCTGATAACCATTCCCCGATCAATAATATCCCGAGAAATTTCCGGTGGCGTTTCCTCAAACACCTCCTTAATCCCCTTAACGACCTGATGCAACACAGGCATTATCGCCTCCTTAACTTCACTGCTAGTAAGATTAATCAATCGGGGCAAGGCCGTTAAGGAATCTCTCCCCTTAATCTCCATTGTTTTCTCCCCTTTTCCTTCTATCGCGCTACCGATCGTAATTTTAATTTCCTCTGCCGTTTGCTCGCCCACAATCAGGCCGTAATTTTTCCGCAAGTAAGAAGCAATTGCCTCGTCCAATTTACTCCCCCCCACCCGCAATGACTGATGAGCCACAACACCTCCCAAGGCGATAACGGCGATTTCTGCTGCTCCGCCGCCAATATCAACAATCATATTTCCCGAGGCTTCGGCAATAGGCATTTGGCTGCCGATTGCTGCCGCCAATGGCTCATCAATAAGGTAAACTTTGCGAGCGCCAGCAGAAAGTGCCGCTCCAATCACCGCTCTCCTTTCTACCTGAGTGGCTCCTGCAGGGATACACACCATTATCTCCGGCTTAAAAAAGTGAGTTCCCAAAGATTTCTTGATAAAATAACGAATAAGTGCTTCGGTAACTCTATAGTTAGCCACCACCCCTTCTTTCAAGGGTCTTAAAATAGTGATATTTTGAGGGGTTTTGCCTAACATTTTTTTTGCCTCGTGACCAATAGCAATCACCCGATTATCCTTATAGGTGATGGCTACTACCGTCGGCTCATTTAAAATGATTCCCTTTCCTTTGAGATAAACCAAAGAATTAGCTGTTCCTAAGTCAATCCCCAAAGCGGGAAAAGAAAATTTTCTGGTAAAAAATTCCGCTACCCCCTTTTTCATATCAGTTTATATTCTAGTCGTTCTCATTATATAACAATAACCTCACTTCATCCTGCTTACTTTCCAAGAATCTTTAAATGTATTATAATAAGTGGCTGGGACATAATCCCAAGTATTGTTGCAAATTTAACCCAACGCCATCCTGAACCTAATACAGAATCTGTCCTGTTGTCAAAGCGGCGATCCCGACTTTCGTTAGGATGATGAATCATGTCCTATCCGCTATAATAAGCATAATTTAAAAATGACCCGTTCTCAAAAAAGAGTCGCCATTAGTCTTTTAACTTTTTTCTTTGTTGTCAGCGGCACAATTTTAATCAGTCTTTTGGCCCGTGGCTATCGTCCTGACTTCCAAGAAAAAGGGCTTAAGCCTACCGGCTTGCTCGTCGTTAATTCTCTCCCCAAAGGAGCCCAAGTTTTTATTAACGGCCAATTAACCACCGCCACTAATCAAACTATTAACTTACCGCCCGGAGAATATAGGGTAACTATCAAAAAACCAGGCTATTCTTCTTGGGAAAAAAACATTATTTTGGAAAAGGAAGTGGTCACCAATATCGACGCTTATCTTTTCCCCCTTGCGCCCGACCTTAAAGCTCTCACCTTTTCTCCCACCTTAAATCCTCTTCTTTCACCAGACGGAACGAAGCTAATTTACTTTTCTCCCGGAGGGGAAGAAGATCCCCAAAACCAAAACGCTACTCAAACGGCCCCTCTTCTCCCTCAAGAAAAAGGGGGTGTTTGGCTTATTGACTTGACAGAAAAACCTCTTGGCCGCTCTCTCCAGCCGCGGGTTCTAGTCAAAACGCCTAAAGACTTACCCATTGAGCAAATTGAGACTGAATGGTCACCAGACTCAAGGCAAATTCTTCTTACTATCAACTCAAAAGACGAAAAGAGTAAGCAATATTTTCTTCTCGAAATTAATCAAGTTTACGACTTCACCCTCTCTCCTCTTATCAGCACTCCAACTGCCCAAGTGATAACTACTCTTGATTTGTGGGAAAAACAAAAAAATCAACAAAATAAAGCTCTTCTAAAAAGATTGCCCGAAGAAATACAAAAATTTCTTGAAGAAAAAGTTGCCAGCTTTTCCTTCTCTCCCGACGAGAGCAAAGTGCTTTATCAAGCAGGAAGTGATTTCCAAATTAAAGAAAAACTCTTATCCCAAGAAATTATTGGCGCTTCAACCCAAAAAGAAGAAAGGGCAGTCAAAAAAAATCAATGGTATGTTTATGATCTCAAAGAAGATAAAAACTTTCTTGTCCTTGATAATAAAGAAGCTACCAAAATTAGCTGGTTTCCCACTTCTCTCCATCTTCTTTTAATAAAAGAGGGCAAAGTAGAAATCGAAGATTACGATGGCAAGATGCGGACTACCGTTTATGCCGGCCCTTTTGATAATGGATTTGTTTTCCCCCTCCCTTCCGCTAAAGGGTTGCTGATCCTTACTTCCTTAAATAACAATACCGATTCTGCCCCCAACCTTTATTCTATTAATTTTTATTAATTTTTATTGACCGTTCTTTTTCTCCTACTAACCAAGGATTAATAAAAATAAGGCGGGGCCAGAAGCAGACCCTCTTGAGAGTGGGAATTTTTAACTTTTTCCGCCAGAGGCGGACCCGCCTTGGGCGGGAAATTTTAACTTTTGACTTTTTTAAAGTGCCTCTACCAGGAATTGAACCTGGATCAACCGCTTAGGAGGCGATTGCTCTTTCCGTTGAGCTATAGAGGCTAACTTTATTTGAATTTTATCATCTTTTAGGCTAAAATAGAAAACAGGAGGCTAAAAATGCGGAGCGTGGCCTAATGGCTAAGGCGCCAGCTTCGGGTGCTGGAGATTCCGGGTTCAAATCCCGGCGCTCCGACTGAAAGAGAAAAAAAGCTCTTTGAGTCCGAGGCACTCCATGCACCACCGCTCGCACGAAGCGTCGCAAAGCCCCTTTTATATTCTACCGAGAGCTGCCAGATATAAAAGAAGGAAGAAAAACACAAAAATTTTAAAGATCTTTTTATAATAATTGATGGCATACCCGTTGCAACCAGTTAGGAATCTCTTCCAACTAACGAGTGCGCCATCAAAAAAAGAGATTCGTAAAAACTGGTTGCTAAATAAATATACCAAAGTCTGAAATAACTATTCAAGCCTTATTCGCAACATGCCTTTATCCAATTCAAAATTTTAGATATAATGTGAACAATATGATTTATTCAAAACCATCGCTAACAGAAATTAGGACACACCAACTAAAAGCGCAATCAGTTGACCTTCATACTTACACAAGGGAGGCAAGCCTAAGAAGAATTCCCGATACTCGAATCATAAAAGAAGGAGATAATGAATTCATTGAGTTTTCATTTAATGGTTTTAAAGTTATAACTGACACTTCCGAAGAAAGTGTCGAGTTTTCCGAAGAAGGAGACCCCCAAAATAAATATTTTCGTATTCGAAAATTTTTAGTGAATTTTCAAGGAAAAGATGTTGATCTTCTTGATAATGAAGTTGCTAAACTCTGTGATCACTTTATGTCTTTCCGAGTAAGTAGAATTGGCTCACATTTTAATAGACAGGTAGTGGTTGTTAACAATGAAGGTCAAGAAATTAAAAGACTTAAGAGCAATATCGTAATTTATGTTCCAACAAACGAAGAGAGGACAGACTACGATGCAGAAGAAATGCTATATCACTGGGTACATGAGTTCGGTCACGCTCTCGATCTGATTGACGTAGTAAGAAGATTCCGCAGGGTAAGTACTAAAGGAGAAAAGTATGAACGAGTAAGCAACGAAGAATTAAATGATGTCAAAGCAGAAAGAGACGCCCATGCAATTGGATTAAAAATCCTTAGGTGGATTCGCAGATTATATGGACCACAACCAAGTATTTCCGAAGAACGATATATCAATAACGTGGTCGAACCGGCATTACACTCCCGCCAGTTAGTTAGAATGGACTTTCGTTCTGCTTATTCTAATCAAGACCGAGCATTATTCAGAGAAGAAGAAATAGAAATAAGAAAGATGGGTATAGCCGAAGAGGTAGATAGAGAAAGATTCCAAATAAAATTTAGGCGAGATAAAAATATTTCTTTACTATCAGAAAGACTTGGAGAAAGAGCACAAGAAATGTATGATTCTTTAGTCCAGGCATGGGTAGATGAAAATATCGATAAGATGGTAAAATTAAATCAAATTTTTGCTAAAAGCGGCTTAGAAGAACATAAAACAAGAGAAGAATTGATTATGGACTTAGAGCTTGATTACCACTCGGCAATTTTAAGAAAACACGGAATACCATGGGAACAATTTTCAAGTTTATTAAAATAGTATTTGAATATTGATAATATTGAGCGATTGTTCTGCAATCGCAAAATCGCGCGCGCAAAAAATAACGGAGGCGCGGCGGCGGCGCCCGACGCGCCGGAGTTGCGAGCGGAGCGAAGTGAGCCAACAACCTTGAAATTTGGTTCTAAATTTTTCGTAAATCTCAAACCGCAACAAATTACCCCCCTTACTTTTCACGTGATGAAACACCTTGCTGGCTTTCGTGAGAGCCACTTCATATTTCCTCTAGAAGACAGCTTAGAAGGGCAAACAGGTTAATAGGAAAAAATCTCTTCCTCTTTAAACCAAAGTTGTTTTTCTAATTTTGCCTCCTCCTTGCTTCCCGAAGCATGAACTAAATTATGAACAGATCTTTTTTCTCGATTTGACAGGGAAGGCGAATCTAAACCAAAATCCCCCCTGATTGTCCCCGGTGGCGCCGTTAAGGGATAAGTAGGACCAATAATTTTACGGACGACCTCTATCGCCGCTGGCCCCTCCCAAACCATTGCTAAAATAGGTCCTTCGGTTAGATACTCTACATTCCATTTTTGAACTAATTCTCCTATCTCACGGTTAGTCAATTTGGAAAATTCCTCTCCCTTGTCTAGGCCTTCCTGCTGATAAAATTCCTTCACTTTTCGGCCAACATTCTCAAACCACTCATCATTATAACCATAATGTTTTGTCGCCAGCTCGGGTTTCACTACCACCAATTTTGCCGCCACCATTTTCAATCCTGCTTTCTCAAAACGAGAAATAATTTCGCCAACTAAGCCGCGCTTCACCCCATCAGGCTTAATTAAAACTAAAGTTTGTTCCATTTTTTCACCTCCTTCTTGTTATTTATTATTATTTTTAGCCAACGATTACCTCTCCTACATTGTTAGGAGTAAAAATTTTCTCCCCTGCTTCTATTACTTCAGCTAATTTTACCTTTTTTATTTTCTTAACAACACCCTCCGGTTCGACTATTTTTTCCTCCAAAAGAATTTGTTTACCATAAAATAAGGCTTGAGCAAGAGAATCTTCCAAAGAAAGCGCTAACTGGCCTTGAAAATAGTTCTTTGCCTTTGCTAACTCCGCCGCCCTAATATTATTAATATCTTTAAGCTCTTTTTTAATTTTTCCCAACCCTTCTTCTACCTTCTCCCTATTTAAACCCGCGCTTATTAGAAAAACTCCCGTATCTGCTAAAGCTTCCACTTCTGACTTTACCGAATAAGCTAAACCATCCTCCTCTCTAATCCGCTGAAAAAGACGCGACGACATTCCTTGGCCTAAGATAATATTTAAAAGTGTTTGCGGAAAACGTTGGCGGGAAAAATAGGAAAAAGCTCGCCCCCCTAATGACAAATGAGCTTGATCTGTTTTCCTTTTTACCATTTTATTTGCTACTTTTTTAATAGGCAAAACGGGAGCAAACTCTTTTGGCTCTCCTGCTTTCATACCGGCAAAGTAATTTTCTACCATTTTCTTAGCTTCATTTTTTAGGAAATTACCGGCTATCACCAAAACGGTTTTATCAGCGGTATAAAAGCTCTGCTGAAAATTTAAAAAATCTTCTCGCTTAATCTTTTCTATTGTTCGAGGGGAACCAACACCTGTTTTCCCCAAGGGATGACGAGGATAAAGCAATTTCATTATCTCCATTTCTGCCTTATATTGAGGCACGTCTTCGTACATATGAAGCTCTTCTAAAATAATCTTTCTCTCAACGGCAAGGCTTTCTTCCGCTAAAAGAGGCTCCGTCAAAAGTTGTGAAACAATTTCCAAAGATTGTTGAAAGTAAATCGTGGCGCTTTTAACATAATAAAAAGTATATTCTTGAGCCGTAGCGCCGTTATATTCTGCTCCCATCCTATCAACTGTCAAGGCAAGTTCTTTTTTAGTGGGATATTTTTTAGTCCCCCGAAAAACAAGATGTTCATAAAAATGAGCCAATCCCTCTGTTTCCGTCCCATCATAACGAGAGCCGGTTTTTACCAATCCTACCACGGAAACACTCGCCAGCTCAGGAAGAGGCAACAGGACCAGACGCAGTTGATTTTTAAGCTGGTAAATGTTAATCATTTTTTTATTTTACCATCATTTTCCTGTTTTTAAACAGAAAACCAAACCATAATAAGTATCGGAGCTGGGAATCTGTTATCCTCGCCCCATAAATGTTGTTCACGGCAGAGCAAATTATTCTGATTAACCTAATTATTCTGAATAAATCCCAAATGCCAATCCGCCAGCTGAGCCCGTACTATTTCGCTACGGGGCTGGCGGATCAGATAATTTTCATTAGTTAATTAATTTTGGAGTTGTGGCTTGGATTTTTTTAGGTCAATTAGAATAATTTAGAATAATTAGAACAATTTTTTAAATTTTCTCGCGTTTCAAATCTCCGCACCATACGATTGAAACTATTTAAATAGTTAAATCCGGGGGCGAGAAGATAAATTTCTTGGGGAAAGATAGCATTACCCCTACTCTAACAGATTATTTCCCAATCGTAGGGAAAAAATATGATAAAATTGAAAAGCTGTCTTTTTCAATTAAATTTTTTCATGTTCAATCCCTCTGCTTTAAAAATTATTCCCAAGGAAAAAACAGAGATAGTCCTTCCCCGCTACCAAGATTACTGTTTCGCCAATCTTCCCTCAACTATCCTTAAATTATTTGGTTGCCAGCACTCTCGTTCTGTTCTCCCCCAGAATACCCTCCCCTATGTCCAAAAATATCAATATGTTATTCTTATCCTCATTGACGCTTTTGGCTTTCAAAGCTTAAAAAATCAGCAAGGTCAATTTCGCTTTCTTACCAAAAACGCCATTGTTTCCCCCCTTACCACTATTTTCCCCAGCACCACCGCGGCCGCTCTCTCCACTCTTCAAACCGGCGTTTTGCCCAAAAAGCATGGTCTTCTTGAGTGGCACCTTTACCTGCCAGAAGTGGGTCAGGTGATTGAAACTCTTCCCTTTTCTCTTCCATCATCTTCTCAGGATGAACTTCTGGTAAAAGGTTTCTCCCCAAAATTGCTCTTAGACCAAAAAACCATTTTCCAAATTCTTTCTCAAGAAAGAGGCGTGCATTCCTTTACCTTTATAAAAAGAGAGTATGCTCATAGCGCTTATAGCAAAATATCCCAGAAAGGAGCCAAAAACATCGCCTATCAGGGGTTAACGGACCTTTTCGTTAATCTTAAAAATGCCTTCCAGTACCAAACCAAGAAATCTTCTCCTACCTATTTCTATGCTTATATTGATTCTCTGGATTCTCTGGGTCACCAGTATGGTCCCCAAAGTGAAGCTTATCAGGAAGAGGTCAAAAGAATCGCCTGGTCTTTAAAAAACATCTTTTTAGCAAATCTCTCTCCTCAAGAAAGGAAAAAAGCACTTCTTATTATCACTGCCGATCATGGCCAAATAGCGATCGACCCCCAGCAAAATTTTTCCCTCAATCGTTTTTTAAAACTTAAAAAAAATCTAAAAACCAATCCTGCGGGGGAGAAAATTCTTGCTACTGGAGGACGACGAGACATCTTTCTTCATGTTAAAAAAGAAGAGGCCCCCTCCACCCTCCTCTACCTACAAAAAAAATTAAGCGAGACAGCGTGGGTTTATTCTCTAAAAAAAGCTCAAGAAATTGGTCTTTTTGGGCCAGGAAAAGCCTCCAAAAGATTCCAACAACGCGCCGGTGATATTCTCATTCTTCCCCGTGGCAAAGCTATTTTTTGGCTGGAGAAACAAAGAAGAAAAAAACCGCCAAAATTAGGTCATCATGGCGGCCTCTCCCCCGAGGAAATGCTTATCCCCTTAATCGTGGCCGACCTTTCACATCTTTCGTAAAACTTCAATCCCCAAAAGACCCAATCCTTCTTCTAAAATTTTTACCGTTAAAGCAGTTAAACCCAGACGAAGGTTCTCTCTTTCTTCGCTTTCTCCCAAGATTCGGTCTTGATTATAAAAATAATTATACTTTTGGGCTAATTGGTATAAAAAATCAGCCACGAGGTTTGGCGAAAATTTCTTCGCCGCTTCAAAAATTACTTCATCCCAATGGCAGGAAAACCTAATAATTGCTAATTCTTCTTCATTTAGGCTAATTTCCGGCAATTTTTTAAAATTTTTCTTTCCGCTTCTCTTGAGAACAGAAAAACATCGCGCCGCTGTATACTGAAGATAAGGGCCGGAATTTCCTGTCAAGGTCAGCATTTTCTCCCAATTAAAAACAACATCTCTACGAGGATTCTGCTTTAAGTCATTATATTTAACTGCTCCTATGCCAATGGCCTGAACTGCTCTTTTCTGGTCTTTTGGAGAAAGAGTTTTCACTATTCCTGCTTCTTGGGTTAATTTCTCTGCCTTTCTAATTGCTTCCTTCAAAACTTCTTCTAAATAAATTGTCTTGCCGCGCCGGGTAGAGAATTTGCCCTCTATCCCTAAAATCATTCCATGAGACACGTGAACCACATTTTCTACTGAGCAATATCCTAAAAGCGAGGCCACCGAAAAAAGTTGCTGAAAATAAAAAGTTTGGTCTACTCCCACCTCATAGATAATTAGGTAGGGTTGCCAGCGCTTCTGCCGATATTTAATCGTGGCTAAATCGCGCAAAAGATAGGTCGTCGCCCCATCTGATTTAACAAGCATCGCCGGTGTTTCCTGGCGGGGAAGAAAAATTACCTTTGCTCCCTGACTCTCGCGAAGCAGCCCCTTTTTCTGAGCATCTGAAATTACTGTCTTCATTTTATCTTGGTAAAAGCTTTCCCCCAAAGAAACATCAAAAGAAACTCCCAACATTTTATAAATCCGATCAAACTCTCTCGTTGATACATCCACAATTGCCTGCCAAATTACCCTTGCTTCCGGATCGCCCGCCTCAAGCTTTTTAAACCATTTTCTTGCCTCTTTTTTAAGACTTGGCTTTTTTTCTGCTTCCTGATGAAAAGCAACATAAAGCTTTTCTAGGTCGCTAATGGTTAGATTTTTTAAAGTTTCTTCTCCGCCCTTTTCCTTCCGACGCTTAACGCAGCCCTGAGGCAAGTCTTGCCGTTTAACCTGGAAAAGTAGCACTCCAAATTGCGTTCCCCAATCCCCTAAGTGATTATCGCCAATCACCTGATAGCCCAAAAAATAATAAAGATTATAAAGCGCTTGACCAATAATCGTCGATCGTAAATGCCCTACACCAAAGGGTTTGGCAATATTAGGCGAAGAATAGTCAATAATCACTATTTTCCCTTTCCCTATTTTAGAAATTGGCCTTTTTTCTAAAGAAATAATTTCCTCGTTTGCCTTCAAAAGAAAATCTGGTTTTAAATAAAAATTAATAAAGCCGGGAGAGACAACCTTAATTTCCTCAACAAACGATAAGGGTGCCAAGAGATTAATTTTTTCCTTAAATTCCCGGGCAAAACGAAGGGGATTTTTGCCTAATTTCTTTCCGGCCACCATTGCCACGTTGGTAGCATAATCACCATGGGAAGAAAGCTGGGGCGCCTCTAGGGAGAAATTGACTTCTGATATGCCAATAGAGGCTAATGTTTTCCTAATTGCGCTGGCTAATTTTTCTCGCGCTTCCATAACGAAAATATTTTAAATTACTAATCTGTTAATTAAATTGTTATCGGTAACTCAATCGTCATCCTGATGAAAATTAGGACCTGTCTTTGAGTGCTTCTGTCATTCTAACAGAAGTTAGAATCTATTTTCCTATTGACCTTAAACAGGTTCCGAATCCTGCCCCGCACTGCACCATGCGTTACGGGGCCCCGCCGGCAGGTGTAGGTGAACTCAAAATGACGAAATACGAATCATTTATCTATGACTCTTGCAGTTTTTATACTTAATACCTAGTGGCTGGGACATAATTCTTTTTTTGTCATTCTGAAGGAGCGTGAGCGACTGAAGAATCTCATACAAGAGGATTCTCCCCCCGCCCAAGGCGGGCCCAGAATGACGTTTATGTTCCAGCCTCTTAATACCTAATACATAATACTAAATACATCTCTATTCTACTACTACTCTTCTACCCACCAGCGCCGGCCGTCGCTGACCACCACCACATCACCATCTTGATCGGTCCGCTTTATCAACAGACCTTCTTTTTTAAGCTGCTCTCTTAGAATCTGATGAGGATGCCCCCAGGGATTTTTCCCTACGGAAATAATCGCTAGAAGAGGTTGCGCCATTCCTAAAAACTCGTCCGTAAAAGCATATTTTGAACCATGATGAGCTACTTTTAAAACTTCAGCCGGCGAAAAAGAAGTTGTGGCCAAAATTTCCGGCTGAATCCGGCTGTCAGCATCGCCGGTCAAAAGCAAATCAAATTTACCAAAAGAAATCCTAGCCACTAAAGAAAAATCATTTAAGGAAGCGTCTGGGGCTAAGACTTGATCTACTAAGATATCCCCTGATCGATAAAGATCGGTTTTCACAACACTGATGGCTGATAGTTTTTCAAAGAACCAATCTTTTTGGGGCCAAAGAAATAAAAAATTTATCCCATCGAGGGAAATTTTATCCCCCTGCCAAGGAATTATTAATTTTGTCTTGCCCCTACTAACTAAATCCGATAGTTGACTAAATAATTTGTTTTCTCTTACTAAAGGGCTTTTAACAAAATAGCTTGCTCGGTATCTTTCTATAACCGAAGCAAGGCCACCAAAATGATCTTTTTCCGGATGAGTTAAAATTACCATTTCCAAGCGACGGTCCCAAAAGGGCATGTATTTGCCCAGACAAGTTAAAACTGCTTCATTCTCTCCACCATCTACGAGAATCTGGCTTTCCCCTCGCGTTAATAAAATCGCATCACCCTGTCCTACATTACAAAAAATTACCCGTAAATTATCATCCGGCTGCTGCCAAAGAAAAAGAAAAACTACTCCAAAAATAATTAGCGCTAAGGTAGGCAATAATTTCCGTGGTGTTAGTTCCATATTCTTTATATTTTTAGTGACTGGGGCATAATTCGTTATCATAACCCCGCCGGTAGCGGGGTAAATTATTCTAATTATTCTAATTAACCGAATTTCTAAATAAATCCCAAATACCAAACCCCAACCCGCCCGGGGCGGATTATTTTTAGTTGATTCTAATTTTGGGAATTGGGATTTGGGTGTTCTTTAGGTCAATTAGAATAATTAGAGCAATTAGAATAATTTTTAACCTTTTTTGACCCTAAATTTAATTTAGGATAACGTTGAATTAAATTTACAATGGCATTGGGAATTATGTTCCAGCCACTTTATATTTTTAATACCAAATTTTTGGCCTTTTAAAAATCACCGTTGCCCAAAAACCAAAATAACCTATCAATAGCCACCAGGGCAGGGAAAAAGAAAAGAAAGGCAAAATATGACCCCAAAAGCTAACTCCCTCCACAAAAATCTTACTTGGCAAAAAAACAAGCCAAGAAAAAGGTTGAGCCAAAAATGGCAAAAAGGGGCCAATAATTATCAAAATCATCCCCAAAAGCATAATCGGCGAAATAAGCCAAAGCAGAGTGGCGTTGGCTAAAAAAGAAAACGGCGAAAACTGGCCAAAAGAAATTAGCAAAAGCGGGGTGGTAAAAATCTGCGCCGCTAAAGTGGTCAATAAATCATCTTTAAAAGAACCAAAAGTCGGCAACCAAGAGAAAAAATTTCCCAAACGGTTTTTAAAAAAAATAATGCCGGCGCTGGAAGCAAAAGAAAGTTGAAAGCCAAGGTCAAAGATCATCCCCGGATCAAATAGGGCCAGCAAAACTCCTGCCAAAGCCAAGCCGCGCCAGCTTTCCTTCTGGCGGCCGAAAAAAGTGCCACCAATAGAAAAGCTAGCCATTATCGCCGCCCGAAGTAAAGGAGGTTCTGCTCCACACAGGAAAACATAAAACCAAATTGCTGGCAGGGTTAAAAGAAGGGCCCGGCGACGATTAAAAAATCGGTTCAGAAGAGGCAAAACAAATGAACTTACCAAAACGACATTTGTCCCCGAGGCAACCACCACATGAAGCATCCCCGTTTTAACTAAATTTTGATAAAAGTCTGAGGGGAGGGTGCTTTTAACCCCCAAAAGCACCCCTGACACTAGGGAGGCTGTTGGCTCCGGCAAAAGGCTTTCAAAAAAAAGCACCACTTTTTGCCGAAGGGAAAAAATAGTTCGGCCAAAGCCCCTCGCCGCTGAAGGGTTCAGTAAATTGACCGAGGGATAGTTCAACCAAAGTTCTTTCTTGCCATCTTTTGTCAGCGATTGCTCTACTTTGCCGACAATCTCTACCCGATCCCCATAATGAAGAACTGGCTCTCTTGCTGTTTTAACCTTAAGCCCTTCAAGACTGAATGTCTGAGTCTGGCTAAAGGATTGCGGTTCTTTTTTTAAAACACCCTCAATTTTTACTTCCTGCCCTATTAATTCTTCTCTTGGGAAAGAAGTTGTTTTCTGCCAGCGGTAAAACCAAAGACTGCCTAACGCGAAAAGAAAAAAAAGATAAGAGAAAAACCTTTTCACTTTTAATTAACACTAATCAGATCTTTTATTTTTTCAAAAGTTTTTTCGCCAATTCCGGAAACATTTTTAATTTCTTCAATCGAAGAAAAACTCCCCTTCTCCTCCCGATATTCCACGATCGCCGAAGCATAAGCAAAGCCAATACCCGGCAGCGTTTCCAGTTCTCCCACCGAGGCGGTGTTAATATTAATCTTGCCACTCACGGTTTCCACCGTTGCTACCCCTGTTTTGCCGCCAGTAGAAGTCCGCTCACCAATATAGGGGATATAAATCTTTTCTCCGTCTTGAAGAAGCCGGGCCCGATTTAGATCCTTCTCCAAAAACAATCTCTCTGCCCAATTAGTCGCCCCACCGGCGGCAATCAACAAATCGTTAACCCGCGAAGAAGCGGGCAGGTAATAAACACCAGGATTTGCCACCGCTCCACCAATATCAACCACTAATTCTTCCGTTTCTTGGTCTTTTTCAGCTTTAATTACTGTTAAAGAAGCGCCCTTCTCTTCTTCAAGCCAACCAAAATGCTGAGCAAAACCAAAAAGAATTAAAGTAATACCAACGGAGGCCAAAAACCACTCGAAAAGATTTTCCCTCAAAACTTGAAAAAAACTAGCCGATTTTTCGGAGGCAGGCAGGTCTTCCATATTCTTCAAATCACAAAATTAATTAACTTTCCCGGCAAAAAAATTATCTTTTCGACCTTTTTCCCCAACAGATAATCATTAATTTTTTTCTCTCCTCCCACAGCCAAAATAACCGCTTCTTTAATAGTCGCTTTGTCGCTTTCTATATCAATTTTCTCTCTTGTCTTGCCATTAATTTGAACAATAATTGTAGTCATTTTTTCCTCTAGTTGCCCCGGATCATAAATCGGCCAATCTTGTCGATGAACAGAAAAAGGATTTTTAAGAACATTCGTCCAGAGCTCTTCCGCCAAATAGGGAGCAAAGGGAGCCACAAGCTTGACCATTGCCTCCATCTCTGGCTTAGTCAAGATTAAGCTTTCTTCTTCTATCTTATTTAGAGTCTCCATCAGCGCCGCTACCGCCGTGTTGTATTTAAAATGCTTTATGTCCTCACTTACCTTCTTAATGAGACGGTGGAATAAAGGCCTTAACTTTTCCTTTTCTTCCCCTCCTTCCCCCACCCTTGCGTTCTCCCGAATTTTTTTCTCATAGCGGCGCAAAAACCTCACCGTCCCCCGGAAGGCATTTTCATTCCAAAGAGTTGTCCCCTCATACGGCCCCATAAACATTAAATAAAGCCTTAGGGAATCAACGCCATAATTTTCCCAAATTTCATCGGGATTAACCACGTTGCCGCGCGACTTACTCATCTTTTGACCATCAGCGCCCAAAACCATCCCATGAGAAATTCGCCGATAATAAGGTTCAGGATAATGGCGGGG
>JAGPNC010000023.1 GCA_018052565.1 Candidatus Shapirobacteria bacterium
TTTTATCAACAGCTGGAAAAACAGGAGGAGATATTACCACGCGGAAAGGGAAACGGATTATATAGAAAAAATATCCAAAAATAATTTTTTATTTCGGAATTTAAAATTACACACCCGATGTGATTTACCCCTTGCACATCGGTGTGCTGTGGTTATTAAAAGAATAAGAGCTTGGGCTGTGTTTTCTTGGGAGTAAAATTCAACTTAGTAAATATCTGTGTTTTCTACATTCAAAATAATTTTTTGTGATACAATGCGCATATGACTCAAGAAATCGAAATGAATTTCAAGATTACCAATAAAAAAGACCTTTTGACTTTCCTCAGAAGATGGGCTAATGAAAAGGTTTCGGAAATCAAAATGACCTACTTTGATCGTAAAGATGATGACAGTTTTTATATCAGAATAGAAGAAATAAAAGAAAACAATAAAGAGAGAAAATTTTTAACAGCCAAGGGTGAATTCAGAAGCGAGAATGGAATTAATAAAAAAAAGGAAGTTTCCATACCCATAACCGGAAATATTCAACAATATATTGATTTTCTACTTATGATTGGGATGAGGTCCGACGGCGCTAAACAGAAAATTCGTCATTATTTTAAGATTAATGGATTAGATATCACCCTTGATGAATGGAATGTAGAAGAGTTAGGCGATAGATTAGAAATAGAAGGTAAGTCTGAAAAAAAGATTAAGCAATTCGCACAGAGAATTATCCAATTTTGCGATCCAAATCCTTCAAGATAAAATTCTTCTCATCCCAAAGACCATTCTTTGAGTAAGTTTACACAAACTACACACCCGATGTATGGCAGGTACGGCACATCGGTAAAATCAATCTTTCCAGGTTAAATGTTTAATTTTTTCCATTTCTTTCTTCTGGTAATCGGCCTGATTAAAAATAAACCTTTGGTTAAAAAAATGATTCTCCTACTTATTCCGATATGCAAGGGATAAATCACATCGGGTGTGTGGCAGGCGGGCAGATTTGTTATTTTAGACAGCCCCATGCCAAGCTTCGTTATGGTTTAGGTTATACCGCAAACGTCTACCACCATTGACGGCCACGCGACTGTGATATAATATTGGGATGGTGGCTTCTAAATGAAAGTTACCATTATTACTATTATTTATGATAATACCGCTTATAGAAAATATTTTTAGCCGGATGGGAGTTTTTCTGCCTTGTTGGAAGTAGATTTACGTGGACCTGAACAGAAACCTAAGCGGATACTTTTTGATATCGGTGCCGATGGGAAATTTTATTGGCCAATATGAAAAAATTGGCGATTGACCCAGCTTCTGTTGATGAGATTTTTATTTCTCATCTTCATTCTGATCACAGCGGTGGATTAGATTAATTTTTAAAGGTAAATCACCAAATAAAAAGAATTTATGTTCCCGTGGCGATGGGATTGAAAAACGAAGCTGTTCTTAAAAAACCGCAAAAGATTGAAGAAAATGTTTTCTCTGCCGGCGAATTGGAAGGGATAGAATAAAGCATGGGGGTGATTACCCCCATGGGAATTGTTTTGATTGTTGGCTTTTCTCATTCCTATATGGGGACTATTTTGGAGGCGGCAGGAAAATTTAATAAAATAACAGCTATTGTCGGTGGACTGCACGGATTTTCCAAATTTGAGTTATTTAAAGATTTGGAGTTGATTTATCCCGCTCATTGTACTTAGCACAAAGCGGAGCTTAAAAAATTATATCCTCAAAAATATCTTGAAGGAGGCGCGGGAAGGGCAATAGAAATATTGGAGTAAAAGACGGCTGAAGGTTGATCAAAAAAGAAATTTGGCAATAAAAAAATGTTGAAAATTAATAATCTCTCGGTGGAAACAAAGGGGAGGAAAATATTAAGGGGAATTAATTTAGAAATCAAAAAGGGAGAAATTCATGCCTTGTTGGGGCCAAATGCTTCGGGGAAGACAACATTAACGGGGACGATAATGGGTTTTGCCGATTATAAAGTTAGCGGCGGGGAAATATTCTTTCAGGGGGAGAATATTACCAATTGGCCTATAGAAAAAAGAGCCAAAGCAGGAATAGCCTTAGCTTTTCAGCATCCGCCCGTGGTTAAGGGGGTAACCTTATCTAGCCTTTTAGAAAAGATCTCCCAGAGGCCTGTAGAAACAAAAGAATTTATTGCCGATTCCCGGCTTTTAAATCGAGAAATTAATCTTGGTTTTTCCGGCGGCGAGAGGAGAATTTCCGAGATGGTGCAGATCGTAGGCCTAAATCCTAAATTGGTTATCTTTGACGAGATAGACGCCGGTTTGGATTTAAAGAATTTAGCTAAGGTGGCTGATTTGGTTAAAAATAAATTGCTGTTAAATGGTGTTTCCCTTTTGTTAATTACCCACCGGGGTGAGATTCTTAGATTTTTAGAGCCTGACATGGTTCATGTAATGCTAAAAGGGAAAATTATTTGTTCATCTCACCATTGGCGGGAAGTTTGGCGGACGATAAATAAATTTGGCTATGAAAAATGTAAAAAATGTCAATTTCCTTCAAGTTGACAACAAAAATCCTCAATTAGTTAATAAACCTGGCGCTATTGTTTTGCCGAGTAATGAGGCTTTTGAGAAGTTAGGGTGGACCAGAAAATATTTCCGGGAAAAACCCAAGGAGGGTTATTTTATTTGGGTAGAAAAACAAATCAGTTATCCATTGAGCACCTGCATTACCATTTGTTCACCCAATGTTTCTCAAAAGCTAATGAATCTTATTGTGGTCGATAAAGAGGTGGAAACAGAAATGTACAGCATTTGTAATGCCATTGAAAAGAATTTATCTGGAGTTCATATTAGCTACTCAAAAATAGTTTTAAAAGAGAATTCTAAGCTGAAGATAAGACATTTTCATAGTTGGGGGAAGAAAGATAAAGTTGATGCAAGCTTGGATTTTGTTTTGGAGAAAGGGGCGGAGCTGTCTTATTCATATAAGTGTCTGAAAACGCCGCTGAAACTTAAGACCAAGAGTAATATTTATTTGGAAGAAAATTCTGTCGCCAATTTAATGACCACTATCTTGGCTAAGAATAGCGAAGTTGATATGCAAGATGCTACTTTCTTGAAGGGGGAAAAATCTAACGGGATTTCGAGAATTAGGCTGGTCGGTGACAAGAATTCTAAGATTATTGCTCGCAGTAAGATAGTTGCCGAGGCAGGTGGCACCGGGCATTTAGACTGTATGGGCTTGCTGACAGCGGACAATTCTAGTATTAACGCCATACCGGAACTGATCAATAAAAATAAGGAGGCGTTTCTTACCCATGAAGCTTCAGTGGGCAGAATTGCCGAGGAAAGCCTTAACTATCTAAGAAGTAGGGGGCTGACCGAAGACGAGGCGATTGATTTGATTGTAACTGGTTTTTTGGGAGGGGAAGAACCACTGGTTATCGGCGGTCGGGTTATCTCCTCAAAACGCTATATGTAGTCCTCTTCTTGTTGTTTTTAAGAGTCTTCTTGAAGAATTTTCCGATATTAATATGAAGGCTTTTTTGCCATATTTAACCGTTGGTGATTAATTTCTTACTATAAGGGGTTATAGGCCAGTTCTAGCGATTGTTCATAAGGTTTATTTTACCCCAGGGTTTCTTTTTATGCTAACATACGCTTATGGGAGTAGTAGTTAGTTCTGAAAACGCCGCTAAAATAGTGGCGATAAAGAATGCCTTTTCCGAATATCTAAAAATTTACGGAAATCTTGGCTATAGGAAAAAGTCGTCGGCCCTTATTTTTGGCAAAGACGGTGATTTTCTGATTGTTCAGCTTGTTGGCTACGGCGCAAACAATTGGAGTTTTCCCGGAGGGGGGGTGGAAAATGGAGAAACGGAAGAAGAGGCGATCTTAAGGGAACTCAAAGAAGAACTGGGAACAGATAAATTTAAGATTATTAAAAAAGCAGGGCAGACCGAGAAGTATGAATGGCCTCTGCCTACAATTATTAAAAGATTAAGGGAGGAAGGAAGAACATGGAGAGGGCAGGAGGTAAGGTTTTTCTTGGTCAAATTCACCGGGGAAAAGGGGGATATTAATTATAATCCTAGGGAAATAAGAAAAACTAAATGGGTGAAGAAGGAAGAATTAAAGGATTATCTTTGCTTTCCTGGCCAATTAGCAATGGCAAAAAGAGTCATTAAAGAATTTACTATTTAAAAAACTAAGAATAATTTTTAAATTTAAAATGAAAGCTAGGCAAAGTAAGACCAAAAAGATAATCATCCAAGACAGCGCTGATATTAAAAATGTGCTTTTACAGCTTGATTTTAAATCGGGCAGAGTAATGGTTTACAGCAATTTTCCCGCCTGGGATAATTTAGCCTATTTACTTGAAGGAGTGGGGATGATGGCTCAGAAGTGTTTTTGGGAAGGGAAAAGTAAGGAAGAGGTTTTGGAGGAAATTGATGATTATTTAGGAAAAGTTCTTCAAGATTACGAACAGGAAGAGGGGATTAACTAGGCTGTTGTAGAAATAGGAGAAAAAAAGTTTAAAATTAAGGAGAGAGGGGTTTAAAAGTTTATTTTTTAAAGAAATGCTTTAGGGCGTTTTAGTGAGCCTAAAAAAGACGGAATTATTTACAACCGCAATAATGAAAATTGAGAAAAAAGTTTGGCCGGAATATTTTGAAGCGATTCTTAAGGGTGAGAAAACCTTTGAGTTAAGGCTGGCGGATTTTAGATGCCAAAAGGGAGACATCCTTATTCTTCGTGAGTGGGATTCCAAGAAGAGAGACTATACCGGTCGTGTTGTTAAGAAAAAAATTACCTATGTTTTGAGGACCAAAGATTTATCTTTTTGGGGTAAAAACGAAGTTGATAAGTTTGGGTATCAGATAATCGGCTTTAGGTTTAGGGAAGATTAAGCTCTAGTGCTTCACACTACTGAATTGACACATTGGGAAAACGGTGATTTTGATTAATTTAGCGCAAAAATGAAAAAGCATTTGGGGAGTTTAATTTTTGTTTTTCTTTTTGTCCTTGTGGTTGCTTTTTCTTATTTTTATCTTCCCCCGGCGGTTAAATTGCTCCACCAAAAAATCAACCAATCAGATCCCCTAAGTTCAGATGAGGCAAGATTAAGTTTGGTTCGGGAATATGACAATTTTCTTGCCAACGGCCTGCCCGAAAGAAACCCCGTCTTATATTTTTATTGGTTTTCCAACCAAAGAAAAATGTCGGATTTAAGAATTAAAAAAGCGATTAAAGAGATAAAAGATATGGCAGTGGCGAAGAATGAGATGAGGGTTTGGAGCTTGCTTAATATGGGAGCGGTGATTAAAACCGAGAAGCAAACGATTGCGATTGACACCGCTAATCTGCCCTTATCTTGGGCTCATAACGGCTTAGCCGATATTGTTGACATTTTTATTGTTTCTCACATGGATGGGGATCATTATGACCCAAATCTTCTTAAAAAAGCCTTGGGGAAAAATAAAAAAATCTTTTTTTTAAAAGGATTTATTTTTGTCGACGATAACCCTAATGTTTATAAACTTGCCAGCGGGGAGACAAAAGAAATTGACGGGGTAAAAATTACTGCCTACCAAACAGATCATCGGGGTGATGGTAATTTTGATGATCCCGGCGCCTGGTTTGTGATCGAGACTGACGGTTTCAAACTGCTTCATACCGGCGATGGCCGAGATTTTAAAAATAAGGAAGAGGCAAAACGAGTTTACGCAATGAAAGATTTTGATATTCTCTTGGGGAATTGTAATACGGGCAGCACGCTTCATCCCTACAACATTAGAGACATTAAGCCGCAGGTTTTGCTTCCCCTTCATCTGTTCAAATTTATGGGCGGAAGAGAGCTTTACCGGGAAAGCACCATCGAGGCGGTTGCAAATGTTTATGAAAAGTATTCTCAAGATTTGCAGGGGATAGAAAAAGTTTATCTTCTGCCCGGAGAAAGTTTTATTTATAGTTTTTAGTTTCTGCCTGATTGAAAATATATTTTTTAGAAGTTAGAATGCCTAATATATAAATTATTATAACTTTTGTTATGGATGAGCAGGTTTTAAATGTTCGGTTGCGGCTGGTGATTATCAAAGAAAGGGGCTCTTTAGCTAAAAAGCTGGTTCGAGATTATCAAAACGGCTTTCCTAAGGCGGGGGAATATGTGGGGAGAATGGATAGCTGCTAAGAAAGAGACCGAAAGATACCTCCTAAAAATTTTTTTAAAAGTTGATGAGAGTTAAAAGTGAGTAAGAGGGAAAAACTTATGGGTAAAAACAAAAAGGTTATTCTTATTGCCGCTGTTGCTTCGGTTATTGTCATCACTACTTTATGGTTTTTTGGCCGAGATGGCGAGGAAAAGCCGGTGGCTTGCGCGATGGATGCCAAAATTTGTGCGGACGGCTCTTTGGTGGGAAGAATGCCGCCCCAATGTGATTTTGCTCCCTGCCCAAAAGAGGATTTAATTCAAGTGGAAACTCCCCGGGCAAACGAAACAATTTCCAGCCCCTTAGTTATTAAGGGGAAAGCCCGCGGCGCCTGGTTTTTTGAGGCCAGTTTCCCGGTTAAGCTTTATGATGGCCAGGGAAAACTTTTGGCCGCCACAACCGCCCAAGCAAAATCGGACTGGACAAGTGAGGACTTTGTTCCCTTTGAGGCCAAACTGGAGTTTTTGCCTCCCGAAACGGAAAAAGGAACGCTGGTTTTGGAGAAAGATAATCCTTCGGGATTGGCGGAAAATGCCGATGAGTTGAGAATGCCTGTTTTCTTCTCCCAGGAAAACCGAGAAAGTCAAGAGGAGAATCAAGAGAAAAGAGCGGTAAGACTTTACTATTATAATCCCAAGCTTGATCAAGATGAGGAAGGCAATATTGCCTGCAGCCGGAAAGGGTTGGTGGAAGTGGAGCGAACCATTCCCTTAAGCAAAACCCCTATACAGGATGCGATTAGGTTTCTGCTTAAGGGCGAGCTGACGGAAGAAGAAAAAGCCCAGGGAATTGAAACAGAATATCCATTAGCAGGATTTTCTCTTGAAGGCGCGGTGTTAAGAGACGGGGTTTTGACTTTAGAATTTTTTGATCCCCAGAACAAAACAAGCGGCGGTTCCTGCCGGGTGAGGATTTTATGGTTTCAAATTGAGGAAACCGCCAAGCAATTCCCCGAAGTAAAAGAGGTTCGCTTCTTGCCCGAAAATCTTTTTCAGCCGTAAACTTGCCACGAAGCTTCTTATTTTTTAACCTTAATTTGCCTTCTTAAGATGGGGAAAGGCTGGTCGTGTGATATAATAGTTTTTATAATTATAAGATAAAAATTTATATGCCGAAAGAAAGAGGTTTTTTTGATCATGACTTTTATAACTATTGCTATTCCTTGGAAGAATTTGAATATTGGGGGCTTTTAGAAACGGTGGGGGAAAATTGGCGAGATGAGCTGGAAAGAGAATACGCGGCCTTGGCAGGGAGCAGCGAATTATTTAGGGATAAACAATATTGTCTTATTCTGCCAGGAAGCGATGGAAAAAAAGAGCGCCATACCCAGTCAAAGACCGAAATAATTTTGTTATTGGAAGAAAGTAATTTTAGTCTTGAGAAAGAGATAGAAAAGAAAGCAGAGGCGATGAGCAGAGAAAATTCAACTTTGGGTTTCGTCGAAACCAAAATCGTCGGAAGCAATGAAACTCCCCTTTCTTTTTTTGAACATTCTCCTTCCCGTGTTTATCCCGACCGGGTTCTTAATTCCCATTTATTGGCGGGTGATCGTCAATTATATTTGCGGGCGCGGCGGCAGGTTTTGGGGGAAATGACGGATAAGAAGATTAAGGAGGCAATGAGAAGCCAATTAAAACAGTATAAAAAAGTGATCAGAACAGGAGAATATCGGAATTTAAAAGTTTTTTCCAAAGAAAAAGGCGAGCAATATTATTTTGAAAACCACGAGACAAATAGAATTCGTTTTGGGTTTAAGGTTGGTTTTTTAAGAGCGGTGCAAAGAAAACTTGATCTGGAAACGGTTCGGTGGTTGGAGAGTGGCAAAGAAGGGGTAGATTTTCTAGCCCAAAATCTTCCTACGAGTACGATGGAACGAATTGACTATTTTGCCCAAAGAGGACTTTTTGACAAAAATTTTGCCTTAAATCTTCAAAGGGCGTATCTTTGGTTTTTAAAAAATTATCATTATGCGCAAGAAACTTTTTCTAGAGATAAGAGTAGGGTGGCGGTGGTCTCTTTTGACCGAGAACGCTTTGCGGCGGGAGAAAAAGTCATTATTGCCTTTGTTAATGGCCAATATTCTTATTTTTAGGAAGATTTAAAAACGGTTAAGCCGCTGGTTCTTCTTTCGTTTGTTGGAAAGACGCGCTCTTGTTTTTTTGTTCTTTTAGGCGGAGAAAAATTGTCAGGGCATTCCTTGGAGAGATAACATCGGGAAAACCCTCAATTAACATCCCCAGTTTTCGGGGCTCTATTGGTTGAAAAAGATAATTTGTTTTATCTTTTCCGTTTTTAAGGTAGTCTTCAAATCCGGCAAGAAAAGGTTCTATTTCTGTCAGCGCGCCCCCGTTTATTAGCTTGGGCAAAGGGATTATTTTTGTTTGGATAAGAGCTGGTAAAAGCTTAAATTAATTACCAAATATTGGCTTTCTTGCGCTTCCGATATTTCGCCCGCAAAAGCCCTTTCGTTCTTTAAATTTTTCCTGCAAGCAAAAATATAGGCAAAGAATAAATTCCCGGAAACTTCATTTAACGCTTTTTCTTTTCCGGCAAATAAATTTTCTCCCCTCTTGTTTTTATATGCTTCCAACTTTTTAAGTAAAAGAGGGCAATTTTCTTTAATTATTTCTAAAACGTCGTTTTGTATATATTGTATATATTCTTGATTCTCTAGGGTCGTTCCTTTCCAACTTGCTGAGGCCATTTGTTTTTTTAGTCCGGCAAGGATTTTTTCAGTCCTTTCTTTATAAGATTTTTCCGGTATGATTTCGGGAGAAGATTCACTCATTGCTGTTTTTAATAATTGATTTTTAAAATTATAACTCTTTTTTTTCACAAATATTCAAGGGAACAGGGCC
>JAGPNC010000024.1 GCA_018052565.1 Candidatus Shapirobacteria bacterium
GGATTGAAAAAAGGTATTGTTAATGCTATGGTAGGTGGTCAAACACTTTTGCCGCTAAGCCGAGAAAGATAACCCGAATAGAATAAATATATTTTACTGCCCACAAGCCGTTAGAAATTAAAAGTTAATATTATGGGATTTGAAAAAAACTAATATTTGTGATATATATAATAAAAATATCTTTTTTAATAAGAAGGCTTTTTAATTAAAAAATAGAAGATGGGAAAAGAACGAGAACCAATTCGTAGCGGGAGAGGAAAAGATGGTGGATATTTAGCCCCTATTATTGAAATTGAACTTAAAGGCCAATCACGGATAGCCAAAGTATATGATCCCAAGACCAAAATAATGGTTTCGGCTGAATATGAGAATTATGACTTGGTGACTAGAACAGTGACTTCGCGAGTAGTCGAACGATATGACCCCGATAACGGAGCACTGGTTTTACAGATAGGCGAAATCTATAAAAATTCCAGACTCTCTTCAAGGGAATATACAGAATATGATCCTGATACAGGAAATTTTATTTTGCGGAAAAGGGAAGAATGTGATCCTGCAAACAGAAGTCTGATTTTATCGATAGTTAGGAGATATGATAAGGCCGGGAAGTTGGCCTCAAAAGAAATCAGAACAATTAATTCTGTGGCCAAAAAACTTGTTTCATGGGAATTCGAACAATATGACCCCAACAACCCCAATGATCCCGAGGGGGCCGTAACGCGGGTTTTATGGAAATACGAAGAGTATAGTACCAAGACCGGAAAACTAACTTTAAAAAAAGTTCTAAAATTTGATCATAATACTAGAATGCGAACTTCGCTGAAAGTCAAAGAATATGACCGCAAGACCGGTAAACTGATTTTACGGAAAGTCGAAGAATATGATCCCGAGACCGGAGAACCGACTTCATGCAAAATCAAAAAATATGATCCCGAAACCGAAACACGAACCTTAGAAGAAGTCACAAAATATGATCCCGAAACCGGAAAACTAACTTTACGAAGCGTCGAAAAATATGATCCTAAAACCGGGAGACTAATTTTACGGGAAGTCACGAAATATGATCCTAGGACCGGAAAACAGACTTTAACGAAAGCCGAAACATATGATCCCAAGACCGGAAAACCGACTTCACGGGAAATCACAGAATATGACCCAGAGACCAGGGAACTGACCTTACTGACAATCATAAAATATAATCCCAAGACCGGAAAACCGACTTCACAGAAGATCACAAAATATGATCCCAAGACCGGAGAACAGATTTCACAAACAGTCCAACGATATGATCCCAAGACCGGAGAACCGATTTCATAAAAAGCAAGAAATATAACCCCGACATCAGAAGATAGACTTTTATCCTGTCAGGTTCCCGTTTTAAAAAACAATTTCTATCCATAAGATAATTAAAGCCGCCTTCATCCAAAACCTTCCTCCTCTTGAAATAATGGGATATTTTAGGTAACGGGCGATATTTAAAAACTATCCTTTCCAGGAGCCAGATAATTGGTTTTGCCTTGATAAAAGATCTTGCCAGAGAAGCGCTGTTTTTCGGTAAGCCAAAAGATTGGCCGAAGTAGAGTTCAAGGTTAGGAAAAGGCTGGAGCGTGATAGAAAAGGATATATGAGGAATTATCCGAGAAAGTTGGTTTTACCCTGATACCAAAAAACCGCCCAAACTTGAAGATGAAGCTTCTCAATTAATATTTAAAACATTACTAAAAGCACGCGCAATATGGGCAAAGTTAGCCTTTGATACATAAAAATCTTGACACTTAATACTTTTTCTCTACCCTCGCTATCTCGTCTCTGATCTTGATCGCCTTTTCAAAATCTAAATCGTCAGCGGCTTTTTTCATTTCCCGCCGTAAATCAGCGACTAATTTTCGCCGTTCATTTGGCAATAGTGATTTTACTTCTCGTAACCGGCGCTTTAGCGCTTCTTCTTTTTTCTCTTCCTCTTCGCCCACGATTAGCTTTGATCGCACCGGTTTCGTAATCGAGTGGGGGATAATCCCGTGACGCCGATTATATTTCTCCTGAATAGCCCGCCGCCGGTTAACCTCCGCCACCGCTTCCTTAATTGAGCCGGTAATGGTATCCGCGTAAAGGATTACCTGCCCCTCCTCGTGGCGCGCCGCTCTCCCCATAATTTGGATTAAGGAAGTTTTGCTTCGCAAAAACCCTTCTTTATCAGCATCCAAAATCGCCACCAATGATACTTCTGGCAAATCAAGACCTTCACGCAAAAGATTAATCCCCACCAAAACGTCTACTTCGCCCAAACGTAGGTTATCCAAAACATCGCTTCTTTTCAATGTTTCAATCTCCGAATGAAGATAAGCCACCCGCAGGTTTTCTTTTTTTAAAAAATCCGTTAAGTCCTCCGCCAATCTCTTAGTAAGAGTTAAAACCAAAACTCGCTGATTCTTCGCCGCCTTTTTTCTAATCTCACCAATTAAATCCTGGACCTGGTTTTCGGTGGGGCGAATGATTACTTCCGGATCCAAAAGACCGGTGGGGCGAATCAATTGTTCAACCACTTGACCTCCCTCTTTCGCCCTTGAGCATTCCCAATCACCCGGCGTGGCGCTGACATAAACCGTCTGTGGCGTGCGTCGTAAGAACTCTTCAAAACGAAGAGGGCGGTTGTCAAAAGCCGCGGGAAGGCGAAAGCCAAAATCTACTAAGGTTTTTTTGCGCTCATAATCGCCCCGGTACATTCCCCGAATCTGGGGAATACTCATATGCGATTCATCAATAAAAAGAAGCCAATTATCGTGATAGGCTTCTTTAAAATAATCAAGAAGGGTGTAGGGCGGCTCGCCCGGGGCGCGATTGTCAAAATAACGGGAATAATTTTCAATCCCGTTCACATAACCGACACGCTTAATCATTTCCAAATCATAGTTAACTCGCTCGAAAATTCTTTGCGCTTCAATAAAACGTTTTTTTTCTTTAAAAAATTTTACCCGCTCTTCTAAATCTTTTCTAATATTTTTAAAAATTTCCTCGTCGTTCTTGCCTGCCAAATAATGCCGCGCCGGCGGAATTTTTACCTCTTCACTATATCGAAGATTTAAGTCTTTAATTTTTTTACCAGTTATAGGGTCAATACATTCTATTGTATTAATTACTTCATTAGATTGTATTAGACGAATTAGGTAATCACCAGAGGAGGGGAAAATGTCAAGATTTTCTCCTCGCACTCGAAAACCGGCCCGACGAAGCTCATATTCTTGTCTTTGGTAGCCAATTTCTACTAACTGGCGCAAGATTTCCTCCCGGGGAAGCTGATCGCCTTTTCTTAAAGTCAGAATATGACGACGAAAAACTTGGGGAGAACCAAGATTATAAAGGCAGGAAACCGAAGCCACTACCAAAACATCATTTCTGGTCAAAATATTATTCGTTGCTTCAAGGCGCAGTTTATCAATTAATTCATTAATTTCGGTTTCTTTGGCAATATAAGTATCGGTGGTCGGCACATAAGCCTCCGGCTGATAATAATCATAATAGGAAACAAAATAGGAAACGGCATTCTCGGGGAAGAAATCACGAAATTCCTGATAAAGCTGGCCGGCTAAAGTTTTATTATGGGAAATTACCAGCGTTGGCCGGCCAACCGCCTCAACCACCGAAGCCATGGTAAAGGTTTTCCCCGAACCGGTGGTGCCCAAAAGCACTTGCTCTTTCATCCCTTTCCTAATTCCCTCAACCAACTTTTTAATTGCTTCGGGCTGGTCACCGGTGGGGGAGAAAGGAGCTTGAAGTTTAAATTTCATCTTAATCTTAATTATACAACGCATAGCCTCCGTGTTAAAATAAAGCCAATGAAAAGCCACGGACGCCATTTTTTAATCGATTTTTACGACTGCTCGCCCGTTCTTCTTAATGATGGCAAGAAGGTAGAAAGCCTCCTTCGCAAAGCCGCCAAAATTGCCGGCAGCCAAATTGTGGGCAGTCAAGTTTACACCCTTGTTCCCCACGGCCTAACGGCGGTGGTGGTTGTTAAAGAATCGCATCTTATCTTAAGCTCCTGGCCGGAATATGGCTGGGCCACCATTGATTTTTTCACCTGCGGCCAAAAAGCCAAACCCCAAAAAGCGATTGACTTTTTAATTCGCGAGTTTAGGCCGGGAAAAGTGAATATTGTGGAAGTAAAAAGAGGTTTCTTTTAAGATTTTTTGAAACCCTTGACAAAAAAAATTTCCTATGATACCCTTTATTCATAATCCTTCTTGCTAACCTATGAGATTTATTTTTAAATTAAACTTCGCCGGCTAAACAAAAACTGCCCCAAAATTAAACATTATTTTAAACTTAATCTAAGAGACAAGAACGTCATCGTCAATGCCAAAAGCATTGGCAAGCAAAACTAGCTAATAAATTATATCTAATCCTAAAAAAACCTATATGAAAATTATCCTTTTGCCAAACCACCGGCCTATGAAAAGACTAAAAGCAATTTTCTTTTCAACCACTGCCCGTCGTAAAATCCCGTCTTAAAGATGGGATTTTTTTATGGCTAATTCATTTACAAAAAATCTTAAAAATAAAAGGGGGTGAAAAATAAATGAGAAGAATTTATTTAAGCGTTTTGGCCATTGCGGCCACGTTAGCTTTGGTGGGAGGCGCCACTTACGCATTATTTAATAACGCCGCCACCAGCGGCCCCAACACCTTTGCCACCGGCAATGCCGATCTGCAACTGCGTCATCAGCTTAATCAAGCTTGGGCTGATTCCTATGGCGGCGCTAATTGGGGCAATCTTTATCCCGGCTGGACTGCTTCTTATAATGTTTATCTTAAAAACAACAGCAGCTCACCGATTACCCTTAAGGTAAGGCCAGAAATCAAAAATACAAGCGGGGCAGGGTTGCTATTAGACAATATTTACCTTGGGTTTTCTTGGTCTGACGGTTCGCACCCAGTCGGTCCTTGGCCTTTAAAAGATTGGATAAGCGTGGATAATAACCCTTATCTGGAACCGGTATTGCCACAGGGTGAGGGTGACGGTTCATGGGTAGTCAAGTTTAGCATCCCGACAACGGCGGGTAACGAAATTGCCAATCAAAATATCACTTTTGATTTGGTTTTCAACGGCATTCAGGTAACGCCGTAAGGAGAGGAGGAAATTCCACCCTGAAGAAGAAATTTTTCGGGGTGGAAGGGAAAATTTATTTTTATTAGGTTTTTAAAAATAAAAGGAGGTGAGAAAAATGACAAAAAGAATCATTATAAGTTTGGCGATGATCGCCCTAACCATTGCCGGCGTCACCAGCGCCACCGTCGCTTACTTTAGCGACACGGTCGTAAAACATGGAAACACTTTTGCGATGGGAACGGTTAAGGTTACCCAAGCCGAGGGCCGGGGGCTTCCTTATACATTTACCAACCTTATTCCGGGCCAACAAAGGGATTCAGGTAAAATCACCGTTCAAAACACCGGCTCGATGCCGATTGACCTTTATATTGGCCAACAGGAAACAAGCAACCCTGACGGGATTGGTCCCAAACTCATAGGAAATGTTGAATATACCATCTACGAGGTTTATTGCGGAACCGGAGAATTTAAACAAACATGGGTTGGTTGGCAAGATATTCTAAGCCTTTACACCCGTTGGCAAAAAGTAGGTGATGATATCCCCGCTGGTGAACAGCGATGCTACAAGTTCTCTGTTATCCCAAGCAAGGATATGGGCGATACTTTTCAAGGAAAGGGAGTAACCAATGCGGTTATTATCTACGGAGTTCAGTATGATAGCCCAACGCCAACAACCCCAGTCCCTAAAGACTATTCGCTGTAAGTGGCGAGAGGTGTTTGAGGCTTTTTAGGTTATCCAAAGAAGGCTGGCGGTATCAGCCTTTCTTTGGGTAGCCAATAAAGGCTTTAAAAAATGCTGAAGAAAAAATTTAAAAAAGCGCTGGGTATTTTCCAAGCGCTTTTAACCATCATCTTGGTTTTGGCGGTCCTGCTTTTGGTTTTCACCGCCTTTAACCCCATGAAAAACTACCGGTTTTTGCGGGTGATGTCCGGCTCAATGGAGCCAACCATCAAAACCGGCGCCGTGGTTTTAATCCAAAAAGTTGCCCCGGAAGCTTTGCGGGAAAACGACATTATCACTTTCGGCAGCGCCGATGATCCCAATTTATCAATAACCCATCGCTTGGTAAAAATTGAGGAGAAAGAAGGGGAAACGGTTTTTAAAACCCGGGGCGACGCCAATAACAGCGAGGATATTAACGAGGTTTCCCCGGCCGATGTTCAGGGCAAGGTTATTTTCTCCCTTCCCCTTTTAGGTTATTTGGCGGTTTTTATTAAAGAACCGCTCGGTTTTGGCCTGCTGGTGGTTTTGCCGGCAATTTTAATCATTATCAGCGAAATTTTAAACATTAAAAAAGCCATTGAAGAGGAAGTGGAGAAAAAATACGCCAAGGAAAACCTGAAGATTAAAAAAAGCCCTGATGAGAAAATCACCGGCCTCTTTATTTTCCTTCTTTTCTTGGGAGGGATTTTTCTGGCGCAAAGCAAACCCACCAACGCCTATTTTTCCGACACGGCCGTGGTGGGCGACAACACCTTCTCTATGGCCAGCGATTGGACAGCGCCGCCTACACCTCTCTTACTTTCTCCGGGAAGCGGTGTGAAAATAAAAGCCAGCGACCTTTATCTTGATTGGTCTGATGTTAGCGACCCTCAAGGCCCGGTTAAATATGAATATCGCCTTTATTTAGAAAATCCGGATGTTAACCCTTCTGCCCCCATCCGCTACCAACAAGACTATTATGAGCCAACATCTCGTCACCCTGCCGCTGGTTTTGCCAGCGGCACTCCCAACGGTGAATATTGGTGGCGAGTCAGGGCTTGTGACCAATTAAATAATTGCTCGGCTTGGACACCGGCTTGGCGCTTCATTGTTGATAATTCTTTATCAGATCCATCTGATGATGGGACCGATCCTTTTACGAGCGATATCGTCTTGAATGAAATCTTACCTGATCCGGTGGGCGATGATAATGCCGTTAAACCTAACGGCGAATGGGTGGAGCTTTATAATAAGTCGGATAAAGAAATAGATGTGGCTGGTTGGTATCTTTATGATGATGCGATTGACGCCCATGCTCTCCTAATTAATGGCGGACAGACTAACACCGGTAGTACAAAAATCCCTGCTCATGGATTTTTAGTAGTTTACCGTAATAGCGATAGCAATTTTTCTTTAAATCAAGATAGTGGCAAAACCACCGTCCAGCTCTATAATGGCCCTCTTGCCTCCGGGACCCTGATAGACTCCCACACCTATACCGGACCGGTTAAGGAAGGCAAATCCATTGCCCGTATCCCCGACGGCGGTGATACGTGGTACGACCCCATTCCCACGCCGGGCGGGCCGAACAGGCTGGAGGAAACTCTTGCCTGGAGCGATTTACCCAGCATTGAACCGCCAAAGCCGCTTCCCGAACTTGATTTTTATCTGGAAAAAGAAAAAGCCGCCGTCGGCTTTAGGGCGGTTAATATCAGCCAATATAAAAGCTTGGATTATCAGGTTCTTTATCAGGCCGACGGGATAGAGAAGGGGATTAACGGCCAAATTCCTCTTCAGGGCGAAAATGAAGTTGGCAAAAGCGGTTTGCTTTTGGGCACCTGTTCCCAAGGCGTTTGCGTTTACGACCACAAAATTACCAAAATTGACCTGAATGTTAAATTAAAAGAAGAAAACGGGGAAGAAACTTCTTTAAGTAAAAGCCTCAATTTAGAAAACCAGCGATGAAACTTTTAAAAATAAAATCGCCGGTTTGGCTGTTTTTGCTTTCTTTGGCCTTTTTATCTCCCCTTTTGGCCGGCAAAATTTGGGCGGCGGATTTAAACATTGACTGTTCAGATGAAAGCTGTGAGCCCGCCGCGGCAGAACCGCTTTTCAATTCTGATCCTGATAAAGATGGTTATTGGTATCCGGGAAGAAGTTTAACTAAAACCATTAATTTGAAAAATTCCAGTTCGCAAAGGCGGGAAATGGCCATTAAGGGAGAAAGAACAGCGGACAGTATTTTGGAAAGAGTTATGCATATCAGCATTACCGGGGGCGGATTAACACTTTGGAGCGGTAGTTTAGGAGATTTTTATGGTATGGAAAGAATCAGCTTAGGCGTTTTTAACCCCGGAACAAACTTTGATTATAATCTTACCGCTTCAATGGATATTAACGCCGATAATAACTATCAGAATCAAAAAACTGCTTTTAACTTAGTCTTAGGCTTTTGGGGCGAACCCGTTTCTCCTACCGCCACCCCCACACCTACCCCCACAACCACTAAAACCACAACCACTAAAACCACAACCACTAAAACCACAACCACAACAACGGGAGCGGTTTTGGGAGCAGGCGTTAGCGCGCCGGTCTGCAGTGACGCCAAGCCAGGATTGCCAACCAACTTCACCGCGGTTGCCGGTCCGGGCGCCGGTCAGGTAACTTTAACCTGGACACCGCCAACCCTTCCCCACACTTATTTTTTAATCGCCTACAGTGATACCGCCGACACTCTTAAGTGGGGCAATCCCAACATCAGCGCCAGCGCTACCAGCTACATCGTCTCCGGCTTGGGAGGCGGCTCTTATTGGTTTTGGCTAAAAGCCGGCAAC
>JAGPNC010000025.1 GCA_018052565.1 Candidatus Shapirobacteria bacterium
GAGGAACAAAGTATTCTCTCTTCTCTTCTTTTCCTCTTATTTCCACCACCATTCCTCCGCCGCTTTCCTCTTTAATTCTCACCTCACCGTCTATTTCCGCCAAAGGAGCCAATGATTTGGGGAGACGGATTTCAAAAAGCTCCTCTACCCTTGGCAAACCCTGAGTAACGTCAACCCCCAAAACACCGCCGCTGTGCTTGGTTTTCAAGGTTAATTGGGTGCCTGGTTCGCCAATCGACTGAGCCGCCAAAATTCCCACCGGTGTCCCTATCTCAACCAACTTCTTGTCAGCAAAGTTCCAACCGTAACATTTAACACAAACACCATAATGAGTCTTGCAAGTCAGGGGAGAACGCACCCAAACTGAGGTTATCTTAGGATCCTTTAAGATCAATTTTACCTTATCATCATCAAGAAGTTCACCTTTCTTTAAAAGAGTCTTACTCCCCGATTTAACATCAAGCGCCAAGAACCGTCCCAATAAACGCTCCCCAAATTTTTCTCCTCGGGCCCCCTCTCTTTTAATTTCAATCCCCTTTTCCGTGCCGCAATCTTCCTCCCTGACGATCATGTCGTGGGCGGCATCAACCAAACGCCTAGTCAGATAACCCGCATCCGCCGTCTTTAGGGCCGTATCCGTTAAACCCTTCCTCGATCCTCGCGCCGAAGTCACGTACTCAAAAACAGCCAATCCCTCTCGGAAGTTTGACTTGGTCGGCAGGGGGACAATGCGACCTAGCGGATCAACCGATAATCCCCGCATTGCCGAAAGCTGCTTCACATTATCACGCGAAGCCCGCCCTACTTTAGCATCAATAATTAAGCGTACGGAAGATGTGGGGGGGAAAAGTTCCCACGTTTTATCAGCCAGTTCGTCCGTTGTTTCAATCCAAATGTTTTGAGTCAGCTCCCGCCGTTCATTGGCGGTAATCAATCCCTGGTTGAAGCTCTGCTCAATTTCCAAAACCCGCCGCTCCGCAGCTTTAATAATCTCTTCTTTTTTGGGGTGGATAACGTTATCGGCAATGCCGAAAGAAAGTCCGGAGACTGTTCCCACCCAGAATCCTAACGCCTTAACCGCATCAATTATTCTCACCATCTCTTCTTCTTCCACTTTAAACAAAATATTGCTTAAAAGTGATTTTAAAACTTTTGAGTCAACTGACTCGTTAACAAAACGAAATTCTGGCGGCAGAATCTGGTTGAAAATAATTCTCCCGATAGTTGTTTCCAAAATTTTTCCCTCATAAAAAAGACTAATTTTTTGCCTTAAATTAATCTTTCCCGCCTGATAAGCTAAAATGGCCTCTTCTTCGCTCATCGTTTCTCCCCATCGAGGCAAGTCGGCATTTTCGGTAGTGAGATAATAAATTCCCAACGCCATCTCTTTCGAGGTAGGCACCGAAACTGGCGTTCCATCCGCCGGTTTGAGTAAATTCTTTTGGGGAAGCATAAAGTTCTTGGCTTCTTCTTGAGCTTCTCGGGAAAGAGGCAGGTGCACTGCCATTTGGTCGCCATCAAAATCAGCATTAAATCCCGAGCAAACGCAAGGATGGAGCCGAATAGCCAAGCCGTCAACCAAAACGGGGTAAAAAGCCTGCAGAGACAGCTTGTGGAGAGTGGGAGCGCGGTTCAAAACCACCACTTTGTCTTTAATAATCTCGTTAAGAATTTCATAAACTTCCGGCGCGCGCCGATCAAGGGCCGCTTTGGCAGAACGAATATTAGGGGCAATACCCCCCAAAATCATTTGGTGTAAAACGTAAGGCTTAAAGATTTCCAAGGCCATCTCTTTAGGCAACCCGCACTGGTTAAGATTAAGTTTTGGTCCGACCACAATTACCGATCGCCCCGAATAATCAACCCTTTTACCCAGCAGATTTTGGCGGAAGCGCCCCTTCTTTCCTCGCAGCGACTCGGAAAGAGAGCGCAACTGCATTCTTTTTGAAGCGCGCGGCCGTTTTATCTGGGAAGCGTCGATCAAGTTATCTACCGCTTCCTGAAGCATCCGCTTCTCATTTCGCAAAATAATTTCCGGCGCCCCAATTTCCATTAAGCTCTTCAAGCGGTTATTTCGATTTAAAACCCGACGGTATAAGTCGTTCAGATCGGAAGAGGCAAACTTTCCCCCCGAAAGCTGAACCATCGGTCGCAAATCAGGCGGCAAGACCGGCAAAATTTGGAGGATCATCCATGAGGGGTCTACTCCCAATTCCGAAAGATTGGTTAAAAGAGCAATTCTCTGGTAAAGTTTTCTTTTCTTGGCTTCACTTTCAGTTAAATGAACACGGTGCCGCAATTTTTTCAATTCTTTAGAAAGATTAATTTTTTTGACCGCCTCAAGAACCGCTTCACTTCCCATTCCAGCCTCAAAAAATGAGCCCGCCCCATGTTGGATGAAAGTGTCCATTTCGTTTCCCGAAATAAAAGAGCCAAAACCAATTTTTTTAACCTTTAAAACAAGCGACTGATAAAAACTTTTAAGCGTTTCCTCTTGCTTTTCCTTTTCCAAAATTGCCTGCTGGATTTTCCTTTTTAACTGCAACTCCCCCTCTTTTAAAGCCAAATCACGCGCTTCTCCTGCCCTAATTTTTTTCTTGACTCTTTCCTGCTCATCTCTCGCCTCATCTTTGATTTTTTTCAAAAGTTGTTTCTTCTTGAGCTCTAATTTTTCCCGTTCTTCTTTCTCTTCCCGCCCCAAATTAGCCAAAACTCTACCTCTCTCTTTTTCATCAACACTAATCACCAAATAGTGGGTAAAATAAATTACTCTCTGAAGATATTTGTTAGAAACTCCCAAAAGAATGGAGAGGGGAGAGGCCGATCCCTTGAAATACCAAACATGAGCACAGGGAGCGGCTAAGTTAATATGACCCATCCTTTCCCGGCGCACCCGCGAGCGGGTGACTTCCACCCCGCACTTATCGCAGATGACCCCTTCGTAGCGGCGACGCTTGTATTTACCGCAATAGCACTCCCAGTCACGAGTGGGGCCAAAAATTCGCTCGCAAAAAAGACCATCCTTCTCCGGCTTAAAGGTGCGATAATTGATTGTTTCCGATTTCAGAACTTCCCCGTGTGACCAGGAAAGAATTTCCTCTGGTGAAGCAAGTCTTATCTGGAGGGCCTTAAAATCGTTAATTTGCTCTTGATCCATAGGCTTAATTAAAGTTAAAAACAAAAATACAAATTAAATCTCAAAACTCAAATCTAAAAAACAATCTTAAAACTTTTGAAAAGTCTTGACATTTACCATGCAGATTTGACATTTAAGTTTTGCGTCTTGAGTTTTCTTATCAGGCTTCGTTTATTATACTATTATTATTGTTATTTTCTCCCCTAGATTGGTCAACAGCTTCGTCTTTTTCTGAAGTTTCTTTCTCCTCAGTTTTAGTTTCCTCCTCTATGGGAATCACTGCCAAACCCAAACTTTTCAATTCCGAAAGCAAAACCTTAAATGACTCCGGCACTTTTGACTCGGGGATATCCATGCCTTTTACAATCGCCTCAAACGCCTTTGCCCGTCCCACCACATCATCGCTTTTAATAGTTAACATTTCCTGAAGCATATGCGCCGCCCGATGCGCCTCAAGACCCCAAACCTCCATCTCCCCAAAACGCTGGCCGCCCATTTGCGCCTTGCCTCCCAGCGGCTGTTGCGTCACCAGAGAATAAGGACCAATCGAGCGAGCATGGACTTTATCCTCAACCATATGTAACAGCTTCAAAATATAAGCCGCGCCAACTACCGCCCTTTCCTCTAACGGCTCGCCTGTCCGGCCATCGTAAAGGACCGTTTTATAATCGCTGTCTAAGCCGGCTCGTTTAAATTCCTTCTGTAAAAATTGTTCGTCAAATTTCTCAAAAACCGGTACGGCCACCTTATAGCCTAGCTTTTGCGCTACCAAACCTAAATGGGCTTCCAAGAGCTGACCAAGGTTCATTCGCGACAAAACTGAAAGGGGAGAAATAATAATGTCCACCGGCGTCCCATCGGCAAGATACGGCATATCCGCGGCGGGGACAATCTTAGAAATTACCCCTTTATTGCCATGCCGCCCCGCTAATTTATCCCCTTCGCGAATTTTTCTCATCTGGGCTACCCAAACGGTGATTACCTTAATCACCCCCGGAGAGAACCCTTCCTCGTCTTCCTGCCGATCCAGCACCTCTACCCGTACTACCGTTCCTTCCACCCCGTGAGGAAGACGCAAAGAAGTATCCCGCACCTCCCGGGCTTTTTCGCCAAAAATAGCCCGCAAGAGTCTTTCCTCGGCCGTCAACTCCGTTTCTCCCTTAGGGGCAATTTTCCCCACCAGAATATCATTGGCTTGCACAAAAGACCCGATGGTCACCAACCCATCCTCGCCCAAATTTGCCAATTCCGCTTCCGCCACATTAGGAATATCCCGCGTTAACTCTTCCGGCCCTAATTTTGTTTCCGCCACTTCGCAGGAAAACTCATGAATGGTTATTGAGGTAAAAGTGTCATCCTTAACCAGCCGATCAGAAATAATAATGGCGTCTTCAAAACCCAAACCCTCATAAGAGCAATAAGCAATTAAAAGATTTTTCCCCAAGGCCAATTCGCCCTCATCGCAAGCGGGGCCATCAATTAATACCTCACCCTTTTTTACCTCGTCGCCGACGGCGACTTGCGGCTTCTGCGAATAGCAAGTCCCATAAGGAGAAGTCCGTTTAAACTTCTCCAGATAATAAATTTCCTTATCGCCCTCTCGCTCAACTGCCCAAACAGTATTCTTCTCATCATCAGCGTCAACTTCTTTGGGGTTAACCTTAACTACCACCTTGCTGCTGTCAACAAAAATCACCCGGCCGGAATGGCGTGCCCGCACCACCCAGCCCATCTGCGCCGGGATCACCGCCTCCATACCTGTCCCCACCGCCGGCGCTTCGGTTTTAATCAAGGGGACCGCCTGACATTCCATGTGCGACCCCATTAACGCCCGCGCCGGTTCATCATGGTCTAAAAAGGGGATTAGGGAAGCCGAAGCGCCAACCACTTGCTGCGGGCAAACATCAATCAATTGGACTTTTTCTACCGGCACCTCCAAAAATTCTCCGCCAAAGCGGGCCGGCACCAACGAGGGGATTAAGAATCCCTCCTCGTCTCGAGCAACATCGCCGCTGGTGATGTAATATTTTTCCTCATCGTCGGGCGGAAGATAAATAATTTCTTCTTCAATTTTCATCCGTGTCTTCCCGCCTTTTTTAACCGGCACCACCTTTTTATAAGGGGTCTCCAAAAAGCCATACTCGTTAACCCGGGCATAACAGGCAAGATAGGTAACCAAGCCAATGTTTTGCCCCTCCGGGCTTCTCACCGGGCAAATGCGGCCATATTGAGAAGAGGAAATATCCCGAATCGAGAAAGGCGCTCTTTCTCGCGTTAAGCCGCCCGGCCCCATCACCGAAAGACGCCGCAGGTTATCTAATTCCGACAAGGGGTTGGTTTGATCCAAAATCGTGGAAAGGCGGTTAACTCGGAAAAATTCATTAATTGAAGCAATGATGGGCTGGCTGTTTACCAGAAAAGAAAGGTTAACTGTCTTGGGATCCAAAAGGGCCAACCGTTGGCGCAGCATCCGCTCAAAACGTAGCAAACCCAGCCGATAGGGAACTTGGGCCAAAAGCGTCCCCACGCAACGAACATAACGATTGGAAAGATGGTCAATATCATCTGTTTTTCCTCCTTCGCCTTTTTGAAGAGTAATTAAGTATTTGAGAGTGGCGGCCAGATCCTCTCTTTTTAAAACCCAATTTTTAGGTTCATTGGGGATATCCAGCCCTAGCCGCTTATTAATTTTATAACGGCCAGTTTTATCCAAACTATACCGTCGCGGATCGAAAAAAAGACCGTCAAAAAATTCTTGTGCTTTTTCTAAAACCACCGGTTCCCCGGGCCGAAGGCGGCGGTAAATCTCCATAATTGCCTCCTGGCGGGTCTTGGCGTTATCCGCCTCAATGGTGGGAATAAGAAAATCTGAAAATTCATGAATAAGTTCCTCATCGCCCTCTATCCCCAAGCCCCGTAAAAGAAGGGTCACCGGCAGCTTGCGGCGGCGGTCAATGCGCATCCAAATAGTTTCATTGGGAGCCACCAAAAATTCAAGCCAAGAGCCAAAAAGAGGCCTAATTTCTGCCTTTGATAAAAGACGGCTGGTCCGCTTGTCTACCTCCTGAGTAAAATAAACACCCGGGGCACGGGTGATTTGGGAAACAAGACAACGCTCCACCCCATTAATAATAAACGTTCCTCGTGGCGTCATTTGGGGAAGATCAAAAAGATAGACTCTTTTTTGCCAACTCTGGCCGGTAGGTTTGTAAAGCAAAGAAGCCTCTGTTTCCACCGCTACCGTGTAGGAGAGATTACGCCGTCGTGTCTCTTTTTCCGAACGGACAGGGTCGGAAATATAAACATTGTCAAAGGAAAGCTCCCAATTACCGCTTTGGTCCACCACCGGAGAAATATTCGCCAATCCCTGCGCCAAATCATGCACCAAAAATTTCTCCCAAGATTCTTTCTGTACCGCTATGAGATCCAAGGGAGGCAACCGATGATAGTTTCTGCCCAAGAAAACGCGTTTGTTTTTCACTTGATATCTAAAAAAAATAGCCATAAAAAAATTCCCCTCTTTCAGGGAATAATTCTGCTGGCTATTTCTAATTTAACTTTTTGAGAAAACTCACGTAAGCCGTATTTTACTCGCCAATCTTCTCTCCGTCAAGGGGAAAAGTTGTTTTCTACTATATCACACTAATTTCTATTTGACAACGGGAAAATTAACCATAAACAAAAAGCGCCTTACTCCTCAACTTTCAGGGTAAGACGGCAAAACTTATTCCTTTTAGTTCCAATTTGGATTTTTTAATCGTCACTGGTAGTTCATATTTTTCAAGTCTATGACTTTAGGCTCATGCCACCGTAAAAGTCGGGTTCTGTGGTAGCTCTGGAAACCTGAAGTTTTCTAAAACAGAAATAACGGGTATTTTAATTGAAGCTGTAAGGCCGCTAAATGTTCTATCGAAATTGGCAACTTCAGCAACCGTATTAGCAATTTTACTAAACTGCTCATTATTCTTCTGAATAATCGACTCAATAAACTTAGCCCATCCTTTTATGGATAGTTGGGCCAGTTTTCCTAGGGCAATGCCTTTGTCATCACTGACATTGTCTAAGTCTAGGCCAACTTGTTGTAACCCCGTTACTTTTTTTAATTATTACGATCTAACACAATTATACTGTTTGAATATGGTATTTTGCAGATTGGTCAGAATAATAAAAGTGATAAAATGGCAAACATGAATGATAGTAATATTTAATCCTCTCTCATGTAAAAATTGAGGCTTAATATGAAAGTAAAAGACGCAAGACAGCGTAAAGAAGCATCTCAGCAATTTGCGTTATCTGAAAGGCTAAAAGCAGATAATGTGGATATAGCCCTAAGTCAGACTTGCAAATTTCTGGGTAAATATAGTCGGTGCCGTCCTCAAGACCTTAGTATCCAACTGGTAAACGGAAAAATTGGTGAAGGAACAATAAAAGGAACAGTTATTGAACTACAACTGCCAACTAGAGAACAAGCCATTTCAGAAATAAAGGATTTTATGGGACCACTGCTTGAAGACGTTATGGGCAAAAATAAAAACAAAATTGTCGAAGAACTGATAACAACTCTAGCGGTCTCTATAGTCTTACATGAGGGAGCTCATGGAATGTTAGACAGTAAACCTGGCTCTAGGTTTGCATCCGACTTCGAAGCAGTTACTGGTCTTCCAAACGAACAAGGCAGAGCATCAACCTTGCTAGACGAAGGTATCGCTTATGCCATTCAGGCAATTTATGCGCCAAATCTTGAACCGGTAGGAAGCATAGCCCCTGCTGTCAAAGAAACCGATAAAGAGTTGGTTAAACAGAGGAAGACATTGGGCGAAAAATTAAAACCAATGATAAAAGAATATATTGATAGCGGGAAGAGCATAGACACTAATTTCTTTGAAAAAGCAAGAGATGCGATGATAGATATGCAGACCACGGGGAAAAAATTAGCAAGGAGGAAAGCGAAGCATTAAAAATTGCCATTTGCTACTTCATCTTAAAAACTAATCAAATTATACTAAATTTTATTTAAACTATTCATCTTATCTATCTCCTCTTGCTTGTCCAAAGATTTTGCCACCACTCACTTGGGCGCTGCTGATAGGCTTCATGAGCTAATTTCTTTGCCGTCTTGGTAAACATTA
>JAGPNC010000026.1 GCA_018052565.1 Candidatus Shapirobacteria bacterium
GTATAGGTATAAAAGCAAATGGCTACATTAACCACGATTAAAAGATAATTAACAAAGGGGAAACGCCGGGTGGGATTATGGTCGCGAAGGGGGATCATAGAATTAAATTGTTAAAAACACGAATGAACACGAATGGGAAACGAATAAGCACGAATTGTAGGGAAGGGTTTTCCCGCCCAACCTTGCCCTTTTTCTCATTTTTTTCTAAAATAAAAACAGCTATCGTTTAATTTTATCATGAAAGAAGCTCTTCTTTGGGAAGAAAAACCCCACCAGGCGATTCGCTGTCTTGCCTGTCACCATTTTTGCCAAATTGCCCCGGGGCGGACCGGTGTTTGCGGAGTGCGGCAAAACCAAAATGGTCGGCTTTATTCTTTGGTTTATGGCCAGGCGGCTGCCTTAGGAAGCGATCCGGTGGAAAAAAAGCCTCTTTTCCATTTTCTGCCGGGCAGTTTTGCTTTTTCCTTTGGCACCCTCGGCTGTAATTTTTCCTGCCTTAACTGCCAAAACTGGGAAATTTCCCAAATTAACAATCAAAAGGGGAGAGTGGAAAATTATTCCTGCCTTTTTTGGGGAGAAAAACTAAGGCCGCCGCAAATTGTCAACCTTGCCCGCCAAAATCAGTGCCTTTCGATTGCCTATACCTATAACGAACCGACCGTCTTTTTGGAATACGCCTTAGCAACAATGAAGCTGGCCCGCCGGGCCGGCTTAAAAAACATCTGGGTTTCCAATGGCTTTATGTCCTCAAAAACATTAGATTTAATCCTGCCTTATTTGGACGCGGTTAATATTGATATTAAATCAAGCGAGGAACAATTTTACCAAAAAGTTTGCGGCGCCAAGCTGGCGCCGGTTTTGGAAAACTGCCAAAGGCTGGTTAGCCAAGGAGTTTGGCTGGAGGTAACCACCCTAGTTATTCCCACCCTCAACGATAAGATTGCTGTCTTAAATAATATTGCCGGCTTTATTAAGGAAAAATTAGGCGACGCTGTTCCTTGGCATTTAAGCGCCTTCTCGCCCGCGATTTCCTGGAAACTAAAAGACCTACCCGCCACCCCGCCGACGACAATTAAAAAAGCCCGTCAGGAAGCTTTAAAAAAGGGCCTAAAATATGTTTACGCCGGCAACTTAGGACCATCTTCCGGCGACGATACCCTTTGCCCCGCCTGCGACCAGTTGGTGGTTAAACGCCGCGGCTACGAAATTACCCGCTTTGACCAAAACGGCCACTGCCCCAAATGCGGCCAAAAAATTGAAGGATGGTGGAGTTTCAAATGATGCTTTAGGAAAAAGTTGCTCTTTTTCTTCACTTAGGGCTTCTTACTAAAAATCTTAAACCGCTAAGATCGTGCAATTCTGGTAAAATCGACGAGCAACAATGATATGATATGATATAATGTTGCCTGACCGTTTAAGCTAACACATTTTTTGACCATGCCCGATAACTCTAAAAAACAAATCGAGATAGAATTAAGGTCTCTTTTGGACAAGAGAAAATATGTTGCCCTCAAAAAATTTTTAGATACTAACGCAAAAAGTTTAGGTAAAGATGATAAGGATGTCTATTTCTTCCTTCTGCCCGATAGAATCGTCAAGGCGGTTAAAAATATTTCTCAAAAAACAGCCAAAATCGTTATTAAACTTAATCGCCTGGGGAGAGGAAGGAGTGACTTTGAGGAGATAGAGATCCCTATTTCGCCTCTTGATTTTGATAAGGCAGTCAAGCTTTTCTCCTCTCTTCGTTTTGATCAAATTCAAAACTCCTATCAAACAAGACAAAATTATCTTTACGAAGGGGTTGAGATTGCCTTAAAACATACCGATTCGTGGGGCTACCACATGGAGCTTGAAGTTATTATTGATGATCTTTCAAAAAAAAATGAAGCGGAGAGAAAAATATATCAAGTCGCCAATAAGTTGGGAGTAAAAATTATGACGGAAGAGGAAATCACCGAATTTGCCCAAAAAATTGACGCGCAATATAAAAAAGGTATTTATAAAAAATCAAAATGAGCTTAATATCTTTGGCAGAAAAAAATAATTTGCCCTCACTTCAATTAATGGACAAAGAAACTCTTGGCTGGATAAAAAGCAACAAGCCGAACTTTAGTTCCGGGCTGGCAATTAATAAATATTCCCGTGCTATCAAAACCGACCTTCTTCGTTTTTCGCCTCCTGATTCCTGGTTCCAAGAAAAAAATCATATCAGTTCACTTCACGGCGTACGCCACATTCTTCGGGTTATAGCTAACGCTTCTTACCTTGCTCAAGAAAATAAAGTAAGCAGCCATTTAATAAACAAGCTGCTTGTTGCCGCTTCCTTACATGATTTAAGGCGAAAAAATGATAAAGGTGATCCGGGCCATGGCCAAAGGGCGGTTGAATGGCTAAGTATTAACAAAAGTAAAGTCTGCAAACAATTTCATCTAAATTTTGACGAAAAAGATTTTATAGATATCAAAAGCGCTATCTTACTTCATGAAGCCCCCTATGATCAATTTGATAAGAAATTCGCGTATACCTATGACGCTAAAAAGATTATTGACTTATTAAAATCCGCCGATGCTTTAGATAGATACAGGCTACCCAAGATAAAATGGTGGATTAACGATAAGTATTTAGCTTTATCCCCGTCTGACGACGCAAAGAAATTTGCTTATGAGTTGGTCTTAGAAAGTGAAAGTAATTTTTTAAAAACAAAAAAGAATCTCCCGTCAGTTTTGTCGGCTCTTAATTTACTAGAAAAAAAATATGGATCAAAGCAATAACCTTATTTCGCAATGGGCAGATGCACATGTTTTTTATAACATGTATTTACATAAACCTGCAAAAAACGCTCCTGAAATTGAGAAAGAGGAATTTTTGTGGAGGGAAAAACTAATTTCCGAATCACCAAACGGGCAGTTAATAACCCAAAATTCTTTTTTTGAAACACTAAAAAAATCAAGCAAAATCTATTTGGCCCATATAACTTACAACCTAGACAAAATACTGGCTAACAAAAGAATTTTCCCAAGCGGCGGCTGTTTAACAGGCAGTATTTACTGTGTCCCTGTTGTCCCGGAAAACAGAAAATTAAGAGTTCATAATTTAGGCGTCTACCTTTCAGAAGTAGAAGCGCCCATGATGGCGCAAAAGATAAACAGTAAAAAGCAACCTGATGTTTTGCTTTTTGAAATTAAAAACAGCAAAAACAATCACCATAACCTTATCGGCATTGATTATTTGCGCATGGGAGAAATACACTATTCTATTTACAAACAGCTGGAATATCTTCTTTCATACAAAGAGCGCTCTAATCTTTACACCATTGTTATCTCAAGAGTCAAACAATCACTGGATTATTTAAGCCTCTGTACGCAAACAGCAAGCCCTTTTGATAGTCTTGATGTTGATTATTTTCTAAATTGCTTTATTAATACGATTTCGTCGTTACCCATCTTGGGCTATTTATATTTTGAAGTAATCTCGGAATATTTAATGTTGTTCCAAGACAACAATGAGGCAAAAAAATATTTTGAAAGAGGAGAACTTTATAACCCTACTTATAAAAACTTAATGTACGCCCTTCATCCTAAACTTAAGCAAAATTTTAAGTTAAACAGTTTTCAGCCTTCTATCAAAGGCTTAATCATCTATTTAGAGCAAAGTAAAATCTTTACTAATTTTGATTCTAAACATTTTAAAGATTGGTTATGCAGGCGCTTAATATATCTTACTAATGCGCGCTTAATTGATGGATCCGGGGGCGAGACAGACTGGCGCCGAATCTGTTGGGATTTTGATAATTTAGCCAAATATGTAAAGCCGTTGCTAGGTCATTTAATTCACCGGGAGCTTAGAAATTTTGGGCGTTACCCCAGCTTTTACTTCTACTTTGACCAAACTAAAGCCCTACAGGTTTGGAATTATTGGAATCATATGGATATTGAAATTCCATTTAATGGTGTAATTCCCAAGGGCGAAGTGGGCATTAATCCTGCGTTCCCAAACTTAACATACAAGGTTTTTAAGTGTAAATATTATGCGGAGAATTCCGGATTTAGATATCTGGAGCCAGTAAAAGAACTAAAAATAGACATCGAGACAAAACTCATTAATCTTCGCTATTCCGGCATGCATTCTAAGCAGAAACAAATAAAAAGGAGCTAAATCATGAATAATAAAGAAGGAAGGGTCTATCTGGTTGGGGGAGTAAACGGAGTAGGCAAATCAAGCCTACTACAAGAAATATCTGCCAACTATCCAGAATTTGAAGTATTTAAAGGTTCGGCAAAGTTTATGGAATGGCTAGGGTTACCCCCGGGTGATTATAAAGCTCTCCAAGAGTTGCCGGATGATTACAAAAATCTTGAAGTTTGTAAAATGATGATGCAAATTTTTAAAAGTAAGCCTCGCCCGGGAAAGACACTCCTAATTGACGCCCATTATTTTAATTACAAACAAGGGGCTCTTATTGACGCCACCGGCGAGTGGGTTTCTTTTTTGGACGCTCTATTTGTTGTTTTAGCCCCCCCGGAAACAATTCTCCAAAGATTAGAACTTGACCAAACAACAAAAGATCGAGCAAGAGACATCCTCCCTCCTAACGCAGATTACAATAAAAAAATCGAAATGTTATATGGTTTTATTCAGGCGACAATTAATAAGGCGCAAGAGTTATCCCAAAAATACAAGATCCCTTATTTTTTAATTAATAACGGTTCTGAAGGATTCGGTCATGCGGTAGAAGAATTCTTGGGATATCATGCCGTTATCAATTCTAATATAAGTTCAAAAATAAATGACCAAAAATAATATCAAAGACATCCAAAAGCTAGAATCAATTGCCATTAACCTGCTCAACAGTGGTAATGTCACTCACGGCTTAGGTCGATCCCTGCGTGGTTTGCTTGGGGAAATTGCTGTTTATAAAAATCACATTAATAGTCTTCCTCGGCTTAAATCTTACTTAAACACGCAAAGCTATAAAAATGTCCAAGTTGGAGGGGGAAAACATTTCTTAAAAGGTTTTATAAATATCGATATCGTCCCCCCAGCAGATATTATTTTTGATGTAAGAGAAGGATTGCCTTTGAAAACAAATTCTACTGATTTTATTTTTTCTGAACACTTCCTCGAACATATAGATTACCCTCTATCGGTAAATAAGTTCATTAGTGAATGCTACAGAATATTAAAAAAAGAAGGAAAACTTGTTATCGGCGTTCCAGACAGCCAGTTAATAATCTCGGCATATGTGAAAAAAGATAAAAAGCTATGGGAACAAATGATTAAAAAGTGGTATTCAAACAGAAATTGCTTAGAACACTTTAATACTTATATCGACTTGGTAAATTACCATTTTAGAGATCAGGACGATGATTTTAAATATCACCCCCATTTTTGGGCTTATGATTTTGAGAAATTGAAATCTCTCCTCACAGGCGTTGGCTTTATTAAGGTTAAAAAATGGAAATTTAATAAAGCCATCGCCAACCCCAAAAGAAAATGGGGAAGCCTCTATGTTGAAGCATTAAAATAAAAAATGAAAGAAAGACAAAAAATATTTGAAGCAACGCAAATCGCCATAAAAGAACGCCTTGAGAAAACTGAAGATCAGTTGCAAGGCAATACTTTTAATATGAGGAATCTTGATATGGACGGCGACATGATGGATGATCCTCTGCTACACAGGTTAATGGCAGAACGAATACGATTAGAAGATGAGATAAGCGAACTTAAAGGATATTTGGGAAATGAGACAGAGGTCTTGCGTCACCCAGAGCAAAATGGTTCTATCTCACTTGGGCACTTAGTGCATGTAAAAATAAGATATCCAAATGGGGAAATGGAAGAAACGAGAGTTTCTCTCGGAAGTGCACTTGATAAAAGATATTTATGGCAAGATGAAGAAAACAACAACCCAAAACATATCTTAATCTCGCAAGATAGCCCACTTGCTCAAGCATTAATCGGAAGAAAAATTGGCGATACTGTTCTATACCAAGCCCCTGAAGGACAAGGAGAAATCATAATTTTAGAAGTAGAAGATTCTCCGTTTCTTAAGAAATAAAATTTGAAAGACCAAGAAGGGAACCGCTATAAGCGTCAAATACAACAACGGTTGTTCTCTTTGTTTAGGTAATTACGGCAAGGGGCCTCAAACATGTTTACGCCGGTAACTTGGGACCATCTTCCGGTGACGATACCCTTTGCCCGGCCTGCGGCCAGCTGGTGGTTAAACGCCGCGGCTACGAAATTACCCGCTTCGACCAAAACGGCCACTGCCCCAAATGCGGCCAAAAAATCGCCGGTTGGTGGGGAAAAACGCCTTAGAGGTGAGTTTCCCGCCACGAGGGGACTATTTACGCCTCGGCTAAAAACCAAAAGCAACGTTTATAATTAGTTCCTAATCCCCTTCTTCCAGAATCGCTAAAATTTGCTCGCCAATAGGGGCGTTAAAGCCGGAAAAAGCCTTATCGCCGACAAAGATAATCGGGTAATAACCAAAAGAAGAAGAAACACCTTCGCTTTTATTACCAACGGCCTGTTTTTTCTCTTCCAGCTTCTGGGCAAAATCGGCTTCTTCTGTTAAATACTCCTCGAAGGGAATATTTTTGTCCTTGAAAAATTCTTTGGCCTCAAGGCACATTGGGCCGGTATCGTTATGAAACATGAAAATTTTTTCCGTTTCTTGGACTTCTTCTTTTTCCGGTACAGGTGTTTCTTCTGGCTCCTCGCCCGCTGTTGGCCAATATTTTCCCACCTCGTCGACGGCGCAAGGATTGGCAATATTTTCCTCCTCCTCATAAGCAGTCAGCGGCCTGATTTTCTCCGGCGTATAGGGAGCGGTGCGATTTTGGGGAATTTGCCAGCCGGGTAAAACCACCACCTCATTCTGGGTCAGCTCATCAATGGTTACCCACTCCACTTCTTCGTCGTCAAAAAAATTCATCCACATTTGATACCACGGCTTTTTAAGGCCGCCAATATAGGTATGGGAAACCGGGGTAATTTGGCTTTGCCGAAGGGCCGCCTTAAGCTCCGCCAGCATATCATCCGGCGTTCCTCCCCGCTCGTAGTAACTATAATCGCAAAGACTGCCGTATTTAAACTTAATAGAGGGGATGTTGGAAACAGAAATCACTTTGACATCAGGATACTCCTCGGCCTGATAAACAGTGGCTTTAGTGTCGGTGGTGCCCCGGGCAAAAAGATAAGGAATACCCAATTCTTGGGCTACCTCGATTGTGGTTAAATCGGTGCCCATATAACGAGCCGAGATAATCCGTAAAGGCTGGCCGGTGCAGGCCTCAATGCGTTCTTTCAAGTTAACAGTCGCTTTTTTTTGCTCTTCATAGGGTTTATCCCAAAAAGGAGCCTCCAAACTTGAACCGGCAATTTCCAAATTATAGGGGAGTAATTTTTTAACATCTTCGCAATTTTTTTCAATAAAATCCGCCCCCACCATTAAATAACCATGAATTCCCCGCCGGTAAAGCTCGTTAACAAAATTAGCCAAACCAACGGTGTCTTTTTGTTCAATTAAAATCATCAGCCCTTTCGGGGGAGGATAAAGTCGCGTCGATGGCGCTGCCTGATAAGCTTTTGTTTCATAAAGCTCATTTTGGCAAAGCGCCAAATCTTTTTTTAAAGAAGCCAAAGCGGAGGAAGAAAAAAGGCCGGTGATCAAAAAGATCACCAAAAGACAAAGAAGGATAATTTCTTTTTGCGCTTTCTCCATTTCTGCTTTCAGCTTAACATTTATTTTTCCCTCTTGTCAACCCATGCCGGTGTCGGCGATAACCACACTAAACA
>JAGPNC010000027.1 GCA_018052565.1 Candidatus Shapirobacteria bacterium
CCTGCCGTCTTAGGCAGGATTCGATGTCATCCTAAATTAAATTTAGGACCAAAGGTTAAAAATTATTCTAATTGCTCTAATTATTCTAATTGACCTAAAGAATACCTAAATCCCGATTCCCAAAATTAGAATCAACTAAAAATAATCCGCCCCGGGCGGACTAAGGTTTTGGCATTGGGAATTTATTTAGAAATTCGTTTAATTAGAATAATTAGAATAATTTACCCCCTATCAAATATTATTTGCAACGGGGGTCAGGATGACAAATTATTGAAAATAGCGGTTAGTCGATTAGCGAGGGGGCTGTTACCAAAATGGGAGGTAGTGGCCTGCCCAACACACTACCCCCCATTTTAACGTCCCTCGGGGCGTTTTTATTATCTTGACTTTTTTTCTTTTTTTTGCTATCTTTTTAGTAATCTTATTTTAGCAGATATCCATTCTTCTCTTTTCGTCAAAAAGGGCATTGCTAATCGGGTTTTCCTCTTTTTTGGAATCGGCGATAGCGATGCTCTTTTTTTTGCTCCTTTTTAGCCTTCTTGAAGAATTAATTCTCCTCCTAATTTTTTCATTGCCTCCAGTTGTTGGCGAAAAAAAGCCATTTTAAAAAAGTTTTCTTCCCTCCCTTTTTTAAGGTTATTGTTTTTCTTAGCGCTTATTTTTATTTTCTTCGCCATGATTCGTTTGTTCGGTGTTATTTTAGATTTGTTTATTTCGTGCTATTTTAAGATTAACACAAAGAGTTTTTTTTGTCAAGCCTATAGAAAAAAACCTTCCTAAAATAGCATATCCTGTAGTTTTATAAATTGCTATTTTTAGCTTCAAAAAGAGGGGTTTTAAAGATTTTAAAAGTGAATGTGGAAAACAAAAAATCAGCGCAAAGCGCAAATATCAAAAACTAAAACCTATATCAAAGTTCAAATCCGCAGTTGGCCCTGTACCATTTCGGTGCGGGGTTAGCGGATTAAAGTTCTGGTTTTGATCTTTGACTTTGGTTCTGCGCTTTGGTCTTTGATATTTTTAATTTTAGCCTACACTTTTTAACTTTTAACTTTGCTTTCCTTGACACTTTTCTCTTTTTGTTATATTCTTACTATTAATAATGGAGAGGAGGAAAGGCAGTTCCGGCCAGGCGCTTTTGATTATTCTTTTGGTTTTGTCGGTGGCCTTAACGACGGGGTTAGCGTTGGTGGCGCGGACAACAACCGATATCTCTATTTCTGAGAAAGAAACGGCTTCTAGCAAGGCCTTTGAGGCGGCGGAGGCAGGGGTGGAAGAGGCCCTAAAGGCAATTGAGGCAGGGCAAAGTCTTCCGTCTTCCCTTACTCTGGAGCCGGGAGGAGAGAGGGCAGAGGTAACGATTGGGCAAAGCGAAGCGGTGGGTAATTTAGCCCAATGGAAAATTTTTCCTGGCCAGGCGGCAACAATTTGGCTTAACAAAATCAGCTTAGACGGACAAGATTTTCCGGCGGATGATATTGAATACAATAATAATAGTATCAATTTATGTTGGACGGGCGCAGATAATCTTGAGGCGGCGGTTTATTATCAGCAAGGGAGTAGCTATAAGGTAGATCGCTATTATCTGGAAGGAGGAGCGGGTTGCCAGGGGTTGGCCAAGGGGGCGACAATTAACTCCTTACCAGAGGGGAAAAAATTTATTAATGTTCGTTTTTATAGCACCAATCCCTCAGATCAGGCAACAATAGCAGTTGATAATTCTCTGCCAAGGCAAGGGACGGTGGTGGAATCCGAGGCAAAAGTAGGCGAGGTGGTGAGAAAAGTTTCTGTTTTTCAGGGTTGGCCAACGGTGCCGCAATTTTTCGATTTTGCCGTTTTAAGCGCGGGGAGTTTGACAAAATCTGATTAGTGTGGTTTAATCAAAATTGCTTCTGGTGACATTCTGGCTTTAGATTCCAAGTTTATTATTTTGAGATTGCTATAGTGGGTGCTGTCTTGACCCTTATACTGGTGCTGTCATCCTGACAAAAATCATGATCTGTCTTTTGATTCTGAACCCTACCTCGTCGGCGGGCGGGTAAATTCAGAATGACGGATGACGAATCACTTATTTCCAGTTTTTGCAATTTTTTATACATAATGCTTTGGTGGCTGGGACATAATTCGTTATCATAACCCCGCCACCGGCGGGGTAAATTATTCTAATTAACCGAATTTCTAAATAAATTCCAACTACCAAACTCCAATCCGCCCGGGGCGGATTATTTTTAGTTGATTTTATTTTGGGAATTGGGATTTGGGTATTCTTTAGGTCAATTAGAATTAGAATAGTTAGAGCAATTAGAATAATTTTCCAAACTTATTTTTTGTCCTAATCGATAATTACTAATCGCTAATTACTTATTACGAGTTACCAGTTACGAATTACTATTTTTTGATGGTTTCTTCTGCCTCTTTTCAACCAGCTCAGGATGCCGTCGTGGAGGAAAGGCGCCAAGGCGTTGGTTTGCCTATTCCCGATGCTAATTTACCCACCGAATATCGGGAGGGAGTTTTGGAGATTGCCGAGGATGGTCATGGCTACCTTCGGCCTCATTTTGCCCCCTCGGAAGAGGATATTTATGTTTCCTCCTCCCAAGTTTATCGGTTTGGCCTGCGTGAGGGGGATATGGTCGGCGGCCAAGTGCGGGCCCCTAAAGAAAATGAACATTATTATGGTCTTTTGCGGGTAGAAAAGATTAATGGTGTGCCGGCCGAAGAGGTGGGATCGCGGCCGGTTTTTGAAGAATTGCGGCCGGTTTACCCTGATCGTTGGCTAAGGCTAGAAACGGAGCCGGAGATTCTCTCTGCTCGCTTGATTGATCTGGTGGCGCCGATTGGCATTGGCCAGCGGGGTCTAATTGTTTCTCCCCCTAAGGCCGGGAAAACGTGGCTTTTAAAAGATATTGCCCAAGGGGTAGCCGCTAATTATCCTAAAATTCATCTCATGGTTGTTTTAATTGGAGAGCGGCCGGAGGAAGTGACAGATATTAGCCGCCATGTAGAAAAAATTACTAAGGGGAAAGGCGAGGTGGCGGCTTCTAATTTTGACGAGTCGCCAGAAAATCAAACTTTTGCGGCAGAAATTGCCTTGGAGCGCGCCAAAAGATTGGTGGAAATGGGCAAGGATGTTTTTCTTCTAATGGACTCGATCACTCGCTTAGCCCGGGCTTATAATTTGGCGATTCCCACTTCGGGGCGGACTCTTTCCGGCGGTTTTGATCCTGCGGCTCTTTTCCCGGCAAAACGATTTTTTGGCGCCGCCCGCAATATTGAGGATGGTGGCAGCCTGACGATAATTGGTACCTGTTTGGTTGATACGGGTTCACGAATGGATGACTTAATCTATGAGGAATTTAAGGGAACGGGGAATATGGAGCTTCACTTGGATCGCCGCTTGGCTGATCGTCGGGTTTTCCCCGCCATCGATCTTCAGCGCTCGGGGACGCGCAAGGAAGAACTTTTATTTGGCGAAAAACTTTACCCAAAAATTGTTACCTTTAGAAAAATGATTGATCTTTTAGGGCCGGATGAACGCGCCGAGATAATTATCGAACGACTGGCAAAAACCAAAGACAACGAAGAGTTTTTGGAAAACCTAGGGAAAAGGTAAAAATAGTATTAGGTATCAAGTATAAAAATCTCAAAAAAATTAAATTATTCTAATTGCTCTAATTATTCTAATTGACCTAAAGAATACCCAAATCCCAATTCCAAAAATTAAAATTAACTAAAAATAATCCGCCCCGGGCGGAGTGGGGTTTTGGCGTTTGGAATTTATTTAGAAATTCGGTTAATTAGAATAATTTACTCCGCCGGTGGCGGGGCTATGATAACGAATTATGTTCCAGGCACATTATACATAATACCTGATACAAGATACATAATACAACAATAGTATGGGTGAATTAAAATCTTATCTTCTCGCCTGGTATTCTTTTTTTTGCCGCCATTTTTTTCTGACCCTTGGTTATCTTCAGCAAACCAAAGGGAATATTACCCAAATGCTTTACCAAAAGCGAGGAAAAATGGTGCGGCCGATGAGCCATTTTTCCGTGGGGATTTTGGTTATTGCCGGTATTGCCCTTTCGCCTCTTCTTGTTCCCAAGGAAGAGGATTTTAGCCAAGAAGGAGCGGTTTTAGGAATAGGAGGAGCCAATTTCCAAGTTTTAGGGGCTTCCGAGATTGGCGAGAACCAACGAGGTGGAGTGGTGGAGTATACGGTGGTCGAGGGCGATACGGTTTCTTCTATCGCCCAGAAATTTGATGTTTCTTTGGACACGATTCGTTGGGCTAATGATTTAAAATCGATCGATGATATTAAACCCGGTCAGGTTTTACGGATTCTGCCAGTTTCCGGGGTGCTTCACACGGTGCGGCGGGGGGAAACAGTTTACTCTTTGGCAAAAACTTACGGTGTCAGCGCCCAGGTAATCGTTGATTTTCCTTTTAATACCTTTGCCGATGACGAAACTTTTTCTTTGGCGGTGGGGCAGGAATTGATTGTTCCCGGTGGATCGATGCCGAAAATTAAGCCGTGGGAACCGGTTGCCCCACAAACACCCTCGGGGCTAGCGCAAATGCCGCTCGCCGAGATGGGCTCTTTGGGAGATTTTATCTGGCCAACCACGGGAAGTATCTCTCAGGGCTATTCTTGGTATCACAAGGCTATTGATATCGCTAATGGTGGCGCGCCGGTAGTGGTAGCGGCTAAGGGGGGAACAGTGACACAGGCTGGCTGGGGAACTCCCCAGGCCTATGGCATTCATGTCATGATTGATCATCAGGATGGCACTAAAACGCTTTATGGCCATCTTTCTTCGGTGGCCGTCGCCGTGGGTCAGTCAGTTATGCGGGGGCAGGTGATTGGTCAAATGGGCTCTACCGGACGTTCCACCGGCATCCATCTTCACTTTGAAATTCGCACCTCCTCGGGCAATGTTAATCCCTTAAACTACCTCCGGTAAGATTGGTAATTTAGCCGTCATCCTGGCGAGAGTGCCATCCTGACCCCGCCACCGGCGGGGTAAATTACCCTAATTATTCTAATCAACCGAATTTCTAAATAAATTCCAAATGCCAAAACCTTAGTCTGCCCGGGGCGGATTATTTTTAGTTGATTCCATTTTGGGAATTGGAATTTGGGTATTCTTTAGGTCAATTAGAATAATTAGAGCAATTAGAATAATTTAATTTTTTTGAGTTTTTTATCATGCCTGATACCTAATACATAATACTTCATACTATTTCCTTTTTTCTTCTTGACACTATTTACCTTATATAATAGTATAGAAGCATGGCGGAAGGACTAAGCTTCTCCTCACCAGTCAAAAAGGACAAGAGCCGCTTGCTTAAAATTTGGATCTCTTTGATTATTTTTCTTCTTCCTCTTTTTTTTATTCCTTCTCTTTTTGACGCTTATGGTTTTCCTAAAATTGCCTTCCTCTTAGGGGGAACGCTGATGGGTTGGCTAATTTTTTTAGGAGAGAAGTTTTTTAAAAAAGAAAAAGTCATTCTTTTTTTCCCCCGCTGGTTTTGGCCGGCGCTTTTTTTGGTAGCGGTGTTTGCGGTCTCTTCTCTTTTAACCCCCGTTGCCGCCACCAGGATTAGTGCCTTATCGGGCAAAACAGCCATTATTTTAGGCGGTTTTCTTTTGGCTTTCCTGATTTTCCAGGCACCTACTCTTAACCCTCAACTGCCTTTGGTAGCTTCGTCATTAGTTTTATCCTTAATCCTTATCGGCCAATATTTAGGGCTTTTAAAGCGGTGGTTTTCGTGGTCATTTTTAGGAAATGCGACATGGAGTCCAACGGGGGCGATCTTATCCGCTCTCGTTTTAATCATGGCAGGCTTTATTTATCTTTTGACGCTGGTGATTCGTCATTTCCGCTCTCAAGAAAAGTTAAGCGCGGCGCCATTTTTGGCTTTGGGGGCAATGGTAGTTTTAGTTTTGGGAGTAATTTTGGGAACTCTTAATCTGGTTGAGGCAAAGCCGGCGCTTCTCTCTCCGCAAGTTGCCTGGGTGGTGGCGGTAGAGAATTTTAAAAGTTGGCAGGGGGCTTTTTTTGGTAGCGGGCCGGGCAATTTTTCCCAAAGCTTCGTTCGTTTTCGGCCGGCAACAGTTAATGCCACTTCTTTCTGGAACGCTGTCTTTTCCTCCTCTTTTAATGAATATCTTAATTTATTAACGGAAGTGGGACTTTTTGGACTGGGGGCGTTTTTGCTTTTGCTGGCGAGAGCTTTGGGAAAAGATTATAAAAGCTTTTCGCCTAATTTTATTTTCTTAATTATCGTCGCGCTCTTCCTGCCCTTTGATTTGGTCTTGTGGTTTTTCTTTTTTGTTTTGCTGGGGGTAAGTGGAGCAGGGAAGGCTTCCCCGCGTTCTTATTCGCCCCAACTGGCGCTGGCGCCATTGGCGGCGCTTCTTTTCTCGGGGTGGTGGTATAGTCGGCTGATAGCGGCTGATATTGCCTTTGCCCGTTCTTTGGATGCTTTTAACCGCGGCGAAGGCGGTAATGCTTATAACCTGCAAATTAAAGCTTTAGAGAAAAACCCCTACCAGGACTTTTACCATCTGGCCTATGCTAATACCAACTTAGCCTTAGCCGACACTCTTTCTCGGCAGGAAAATTTGACCGATCAGGATAAACAGCAAGTGAGCATTTTGATCCAGCAGGCGATTCGGGAGGGAAAAGCGGCGGTGGCGGCTAATCCCCTTAAGGCGGATAATTGGTACAGCCTGGCGCAGATTTACCAGCAAATTATTGGGGTGGCCGAAGGGGCCCAGCAGTGGGCTCTCGATTCTTTGCGGCAGGCGGTTTTGCTGGATCCGGTTAACCCTAATTTGCGCCTTGCCTGGGGAGGGCTTTATTACGCCTTGGGTGATTTTGAGTCCGCCCAGCGGCAATTTGAGATTGCAGCGGAGCTAAAGGCGGACCATGCTAATGCTCATTATAATTTAGCGGCGGTTTATAAGGCTCAGGAAAAGTGGGAAAAGGCGGCCTTGGAGATGAAAACAGTGCTTTCTCTGGTAGAGCCTGATTCGGCTGATTTTGAAAAAGCCAAGGAAGAGTTGGAAGAGATAGAGGCAAAGTTACCAAAAACAGAGGAGGGAACCACGCCAGCTGAGAAACCAGCCAAAGGAGAAAGTCAGCTTCAGGAATTTTCACCCCTCCCGACGCCCCAGGTTTCGCCAATTCAGTTGCCGGAAGAGGAGGCAGCGCCCCAGATTCCGGTCCCGTTAAACGAAGAAACGATTCCCGAAGAATTTCCTTCGTCCTCCGCCAGCGAACCGCTGTTCGAAGAATGAGACACGAATAAAACGAACGGAAGACGAGTTGAACGAACCTAAGAATTTAACGGATATG
>JAGPNC010000008.1 GCA_018052565.1 Candidatus Shapirobacteria bacterium
AGGAGAAAAAAGGCCGGCCATTTTTTAACATAGCGGTAGTTTTTAAAGATTGGCCAAAAAAAATAAGCAATAGCGATAATTGCGATTAGTGGGGTTAAGAAAGGGTAAAAAGGAAGAAGACAAATTAAGATAAGAGCGAGAAAATAACGGCCGAAAATAGTGGCCACTTTCGGATAACGAAGACCAGCAAAAGCATCCCCCCGCGCAAAGCGGTAAATCATTTTGGCAAAACTCTTAAGATCTTCTCGGGGATACCAGTGAACAATCGCTTCGGGGGTAAAAACAATTTTTGCTCCCCCCTTTTTAAGGCGGGTCGAAAAAACAAAGTCTTCATTATCGGCAAACTCTTCGGGGAAACCACCAAATTTTTGCCATGTCTTTTTACGAATGGCCATGGAGCGTGAGGCGGGCAAAAAATTTTTGGGGGTGAGGCGATGAGGGACGGGGAGAGCAAAAGTGGCGACACACTCTTGGAAAACATTTTGGCTTTTGCCCTTAAAATAGCCGGCAACCACTTCAACATTAGGATCAGAGAAGGGTTGGCTAATTTTTTCAAGCCAGCGGGAGGCAGGCTCACAACCAGCATCAGAGATGGCGATGATTTCGTTTTTAGCCTTTTTAATGGCTAAATTTCTTCCTTGGGAGCGGTTAGCGCCTTTTTTAATAAGAACTTTTATTTTTAACTCGGAGTGTTTTTTCTGAAAGGCTTTGATTTTGTTTACCGTTTGGTCGGTTGAGCCACCATCCGCAATGATAATTTCATCTGGTCTTTTTGTTTGCCTGCTCAGTGAGCTAAGAAGGGCCTCAATTGTTTTTTCCTCATTTAAAACGGTAGCAATAAAGGAAATTTTCATTTTATCTTTTTTTATTTTTGTTTTTGCTTTAGGTAGTTGGAGCATAATTTGTTAGGATAACAGTCGTGCTTGTTGTTATTCCGGCCTTACCCGTTCGCAGGTCAATTCAGACTATATTATAGGGTATGACATAAAAATGAGCGATCGCTCATTTTTATGTCATATTGCCAAGCCTGGCTCTGGCGCATTTTGGTGCACTTAATATTGTAAGTGGTATTTTTTCTACTGAAAATGGCGAAAGAGAAATCGATTAATTAATAAATTTCTTGGTAAACTTTGATAGTTTCAATTATGGTTTTTTCTTGTGAGAATTTTTGAGCTTGTTTTTGGCCGGCGGCGGTTAACTTTTGTCGGAGATTTTTGTCCTGCAGCTTGATGATGGCTTGAGCGATAGCTTTAGGGCGGTTGGGATTAATAAAAAGACAGGCGTTATCGCCCACTTCTTTCAAAACCGGTAGATTACTGGTAACCACCGGCGTTTTGGCGCGGAAAGCTTCAATCAGGGGTAAGCCAAAGCCTTCGGCAAGGGTGGGATAGCAGAGACAGAAGGCATTTTTAAGCAATCCCCAAAGAGCGCTTTCTTCTAAAAAGCCGGTAAAAATAATTTTCTCGGTTAATTGTTGGTTTTTGACTATTTGTTTAAGCGAGGGAATAAGCCTTTGATTTTCGCCAGTAATGACCAGCCTTAAAAAAGGCAGCTCTTTTTGTAGCAAAGTAAAGGCCGCAATGAGACTACTTATATTTTTGCGTTGGTCAACGCCACCATTATTGATAATATATTGATTTTTTTCCAAGCCAAATCGAAGATAAGCCTTTTCATCAATTTCTTTTGGGAGTGGAGAATCTAAGTAGATAACGTTAATCTTGTTGGGAGAAGTCTTAAAAAGATTAATAATTGCTTTTTTGGTCCAGTGGGTATCGCTAATAATTTTTTTAGCCTTACCGATTGAAGTTCTGGCGCGCCAAAAGTAAAGTTTTTTGGAAAGGGCGGGAATTTTTGCTTGGTTAAAATAATCCTTTTGCAGGAGGGGGATAAGATCGTGAACCGTTAAAACAGCAGGAATATTGGCAAAAAGGGGGACGCCAAGATTCCCTGTGGCGTGATAAAGAGCTGCTTTTTCTTTTTTAAGGGCGCGGGGAAGATAAATTTGTTCCCAAAGATATTTATTGGCGGGAAGAATAATACTTTTTATCCCCTCCCCTCTTATCGGCAGCTGAGGTTTTTGGGAATAAAAAAGAATCACCCTAAAATGATGGGCCGCTAACCCCAAGGCTAAGGCTTGAATGTATTTCCCTACTCCGGTGGGTTTCCCTTCGGCAAAACGAGCATCAAGGCCAATGGTCATTATTTTACGATAAAATTCGCTAGGCTAATTTATTCCTTTTGTGCAACGATACCGATACACTGATAAAAGAGGGGACAATTTTTATTTTTCCTTATAATCTTTCCAATATATGGTATTATTTTTTGTGATATTTCATAATTAAACATTTTTTTTGACTGGAGTCTTTTGGGTGGTTTACCTGCTATCATCTTCTTAACGCCTGGCGGGAATATGCTTCTGCAATAAATTAATTTTGGGTTTAATTTAATGTCTTTTATCATTTCATAAAGTTGTTTTTGGGTATACTCTGTTTCCCATGGTATTTGCCACTCCTTTTTAAATTTTTTCCAGTGCTTATAAGCAGTGTAAAAATTGTATTTTTGTGGTACATCGATAAGAAGTATGCCTCCGCCCTTAAGTAGTCTTTTTTGCTCTTTAAGTAAGGGCATAGGGTCTTTAAAATGTTCTAAAAAGCCTTGATGGAATATAATATCAAATGATTTTTCTTTAAAAATTAATTTTCTGGCATCACATTTTATAGTTGTTATCTGTACATCATTTTTTTTGGCCAATTGCTTAATCCTTTTAAGAGAAGTTTCGCTTATATCTACTGCTGTGCAATTTCCCCCTAATTTAGCTAGGTATACTAAATCTCCCCCTAATCCTGCGCCTATCTCTAAAATTTTTTTATTCTCAACCCTTACCGTTTTTAGAATTGCCTCTATTAATTCTTTATGGATAATTGGCGTGTTGTTCTCTTTTTTCCAAAGAACGTCCCAGTTTGCGGCATTATTTTTGATTTTTCCCATATCTTAATTGGTGCTTGCCGTTGTGGCGTTTGTTATGTTAGTATTTTAGCATTGTGCATGACTTTTAGTGGTCTTTTTTTATATGAGGCAAAGAGTGTGTTTGCTTTTTGTTATCTTCGCTTTTTTATTTTTTATTCCTGTGCCTCTTTTTGCTGCGAGTGATTTTTTTTATGACTTTGAAAATAATTCTTTTGACGGATGGACAATCATAAACAAAAAAGAAAGCTTCATCTGGAATGTTGTAGAAGATAATGGCAATCACTACTTCGGTAGTAAAGTTGGTAATAATTTCTCTTATACAGAAGCGCAATCAGGAGATTTTTTATGGGATGACTATATATTTGAACTGGATTTAGTAAAGAAACTTGGTGCTGACATTAACTTTTTCTTTAGGGTAAGAGATGAAAGATCTATTTACTCTTTTAGGGATGGTGGTAATGAATATGTCTTTAATTGGCCACAGGGTTATGGAATACATATTTCATTTGGCACGATATATTTGGGGAAATTTTTTCCTGACCATTATACCCAATTAACACATGGTAAAAGCCTAGCCACTCCAGCTGATGGAATTTATCACTTTAGGGTTGTTATATATAAGAATAATTTTAAGGTTTACGAAAGTGGGAATCTTGTTATTGACTTTACAGACACTAGCATTATTGCCTCCGATGATGCATTCTTGAAAGGAAGGGTGGCGCTAGGTGTTAGTACTGGCGCAGTGGCTCCTACCGAAGTTTATTTTGATAATATCAGGGTAACTCCAATTAGGGAGCCGGTGGTTATTATCCCGGGCCACGGGGCGTCCATAAATTTTGGAGAAATGTTTTTAAAAGCTCGCTACCCTGATGTTTATACCTCTGCGCATTTAGAAGAATTCCCTTTTCCTTGGCATATGATGCCAGGAGTGAAAACTTATGATCCTTTAATTAATGCGCTTGAAAATGCTGGCTACGAGGAAGGAAAGGATCTTTTCATTTTTAATTATAACTGGTTGGAAACGATTAGATCGGAAAATGACAATAAAGGTTCGGCGGAAAAATTAGCTGATTTTCTAAATAAAAAATTAGCTCATGGTCAGAAAGCAAATGTGGTTGCTCATTCTATGGGAGGATTGGTGGCGCGAACTTGCCTTCAGCAGATATCTGGTTGTCCCATTGATAAGCTTATAACGGTAGGGACACCCCACGAGGGAGTGGTTGATACTTACGGCGCTTGGGAAGGTGGAGAAGTTTGGCGGCCAGGGCTTTCTAAATTTGCTTTTTCTTTAGTTCTTTATTTTGCTCGGCAAGAAGAAGAAACTTTCCAACAAGCAGTTCAACGTCTTGCTCCTTCGACTGAAGAAATGTTGCCAACCTTTCCTTATCTTATGGACGAGAATGGATTAATTCCTTATTCTTCTACTTCCTCTGCCTATCCTCAAAATAGGCTGTTAAGCCAATTGCCGCCGCTAGAAAGTTTAGGAGAGGATATAAACCTGGTTTACGGTGAGGGTAAAAATACTCTGGCTGCTGTAGAAATTAGAAGAGCGCCTTGGCATGACCGGGTTTTGGGAAAATGGTCTCATGGGAAGCCTGTTGAGAAAAAATATTCATCACAGGGAGATGGCACAGTTTTAGTGCAGAGCGCTCGCCCCCTTGCTGACTCCTCAGGAAGGATTGCTGGTTTTAATTTAGACCACAGTGAGATTATTAAAGAAAACGAAGCGTTGGAAAAAATTTTTTCCTTTTTAGGCCTAGGCACAGTTAGCGGCGCCGTATTGCCAAGTAATGCCACCGACTATCTGGCGTTTTATCTTCTTTCTCCTGCTTATTTGGAGGTTAATCTTGAAGATATCTCTGCGGATGATCTTTTTATTGGTGAGGAAGAGGTGGGTAAACCAAAGCTGATTATTATCGCTAGCCCACCGGCTAATTGGCAAAAAGAAGTTATTGTCAAAGGATCAGGCGAGGGAGAATATATTTTAGGAGTAGGATTAGCTCGGGGGGAGAAGATAAGTTGGCAAGAATATTACGGCAAGACTAAGCTGAATGAGGAAGACAAGTTTTTGATTGAGGCGGCTGATAAAATTACCCTTAAATCCCTTTCAAGCAGTGGCCAAAAAAAGCAGGACGAAGAGACGCTGGAACAACTAAAAATAAGTCTTTCTTCTTATCCAGCCTTATTAGAAAAATTAAATCGTTTAGAAAAACTGAGAAAAATTAATCCAACTGAAGCTCTAAAATATGCTTATCGGGTAAAAAATTTGGCCTCTTTAGAAGTAAAAGAGAATAAAGCCAATTGTGATTTAGCCGAAATGAACCAAGAATTTGATCAATTAATTACTTATCTTGAAGCGGTGGTGGAGAAAGAGGGAAAACCTTACTCGGGAGAAAAAGCTAGTTTGGCATACCAAGAGACCAAAAATCTGCTTGAAGGCTTGGAAAAATTTTCTCCCTCCCCTTCTCCAAATGCCCCTTTCGCTTTCGCCGCCGCCCAAAGCTTAGCTTCGGCAGAAGAAAGTTTGCCTTCCGACTTGCCTAAAAATTGGGAAGGGCTAATCAGATTAGGTCGGGGCTATTTCTTGGGAATAAATAGCAAAATTTTGCTTAATTAAGGAGTTTTTTCTTGCCCTGCCTTAAAAAGGCAGGCACTTCGTATTCTTCGCCTAAGTCTTCAATCGGTGTTTTTTCTTCCTCTTGTTCTTGGTTGATAAAAGGCAGGGGTTTTTCTCCTTGATCTTCTTGTTTTTCCTCGGGAATTTCGCTCACAATGCCGGTGGGAATTTGGAATTTTGCCATTTGGGCTAAGCGACTTCGCTTTTCGTCAAAGCCGGCGGCGATAAGAGTAATTTTAATTTCATTGTTAAGGTTTTCGTTTAAAGAGGCGCCGAAGATAATATTGGCATCAGGATCGGCTTGGGAGTTAATCATTTCGGCGGCCTGCTCTATTTCGCGCATGGTCATATTTTTGCCACCGCTAACGTTAAAGATTATGCCCTTGGCTCCTTCAATTGAAGTTTCCAAAAGTGGCGAGGCAATGGCTAATTTGGCCGCCTCGAGGGCGCGGTTTTCGCCGCTTGCCTGCCCGATACCCATTAAGGCACTGCCGGCATTTCTCATTACTGCCCGGACATCGGCAAAATCAAGATTAATTAAGCCCGGCTTGGTAATCAGGTCGGCAATACCCGTAACACCGGAGATCAGGATTGAATCCACCATTTTGAAAGCATCAATAAGGCTTACTTTTTCATCAATGTTATCGAGCAATTTTTGGTTAGGAATAACAATCAGTGTGTCTACTTTATCTCTTAATTCTTCAATCCCCTTCACGGCTGTTTCCATCCGCCGCCGCCCCTCAAAATTAAAGGGTTTGGTCACGACGGCCACAGTTAGAATACCCATTTCTCGGGCAATCTGCGCTAAAACGGGAGTGGCGCCAGTGCAGGTCCCTCCCCCTTCGCCGCCGGTTAGAAAAACCATATCTGTTCCTTCGAGCAGCCGTTTAATCTCTTCTTTTGATTCCTCGGCTGCCTTTTGACCAATTTCGGGGTTACCGCCCGCTCCCAGACCTTTTGTTAGCTTTTCTCCAATTTGAAGTTTTTTCGGAGCTTTATTAACCAGCAGGGCTTGGGCGTCGGTATTAACCGCGATAAAGTCAATCCCCTCAATTTGACTGTCGCCAACCATATTATTAAGACAATTACCGCCGCCGCCACCGATTCCCAGTACTTTAATTTGGGCAAAACGGGTTGATTGGGGTTTAACAAGAGCCATAAAAAGAAAGTTAAAAGTTGAAATTTAAAAGTCAAAATTACAAGTAAAAATTCAAAAGTAAGACAAAAAAACTTTTAACTTTTGACTTTTCTAAGGCAGGAATGACTTGATGAAATTGATGACTTTTTCGAATGATTCCCGCCAGGGCAAGGAGGGCATTTTTTTTCGAATGCGGCTAGAATTAGAGCGGAATTCTTCCCCTTGATGTTGCTGCCCCCAAAGAATTAAGCCAATGGCGGTGGCAAATTCAGGGGCGAGAATATCATCAACCAAGCCGGTAAGGCCGCAAGGAACCCCTTGGCGTACAGGTAGCGCCATTATCCGGCGACAAGTTTCTTCGATGGCAACAGTTTGGGCTCCTCCGCCGGTTAAAACTACCCCCGCAGGGGCTAAATTTTGGTAATCGTTACGCCTGATTTCTTCGTTAATCATGGTGAAAATTTCTTCCAACCTTGGTTGAATAATTTCCTCGACGATCATTTTTTTGGTGATTTTTTTCTCGCCTGAGGGGCGGCTGCCTAATTTTAAATCAATTTCTTTATCGTCCTTAATATTTTTATAATTTCCCAGTGTAACCTTAAGGTTCTCTGCCTCTTCTAGGGAAAGTCGCAAGCCAATAGCCAAGTCGCTAGTAATATTTTGAGCGCCGATGGGCAAAACCGAGGAGTAAATGGGCGACCCTTCAGCGTATAAAACTACCGAGGTGGTGCCCCCCCCGATATCAATTGAGATAACGCCTAATTCTTTTTCAGTGGGGGTGACCACCGCGGCGGCGCTGGCCAGGCCATCAAAGACGACGCCGTCAGTATGGGCGCCTAGTTCATCGACGCATTTTCGCAGGTTTCTCAAGGCGGTTGAAGAGGCGGTAATAATGTGGGTTTCTACTTCTAGCCGAATGCCACTCATGCCGGTGGGATCAGCGATGCCTTCCTGAGAATCAACAGTAAACTGGCGGGGAATGACATGGATAATCTCACGCGATGCTGGCAGAGAAATGGCTTGAGCAGATTCCAAGACGCGGCGAATATCTTCTTCGTTAATTTCTCCCCCGGGATTGCCAACGGCCACTACCCCTCGTGAGTTTTGAGAAATAATTTGGGGGCCTCCACCGGAAACCCAAAGATGGCCAACGTTTAAACCCGCCATTCTTTCGGCCGCTTCTACCGTGGCAATGATCACCTCCGTGGCCTCTTCAATATTAATAATTTGGCCTCGTTTTATGCCACGGGAGGGCAGTGAAGCGGAACCGATGACACTTAAGATGCCTTCTTCGTTAGTTTGGGCGATAAGAGCGGCAATTTTTGTCGAGCCTACATCGAGAGCGGCTAAGGTTTTACTTCTGGCCATTTTAGAAAGTAATCACGGGATTTTTAGAGCGCAAATCAATTTTCTTAATCCTTCTTTCTTCCATTTTATTCTTATCTAGAATTAATTGCAAAGTCTTAATTTGTTCGGCAGGGCTTTTATCTTTGCCTAAAATTACCTCAACGTTATTTTCTAATTTTAATATTATCACATCCGGTTTAATTTCCGTAGTTTCTGCCCTGATTTCTCTTCCCTTAAGCTCCCTGACTATTTCCTCCTCAATGTTGACGAGAGGAGAAGGTATAATTTCTTTTTTAGAGTAAAAAGTTTCTACTGATTGAGAAAGGAAATAAACCCAGAAAACGCTGATAATGCCAATTAAGAGAAGAAGTATCTTTTTTGCTCTCTCCTTCTTTTTTAGGCGTAACCTTGGGGATTTCATAAGAGTTTATAAATTTCGGCAACAATTTTTCGCGCTCCATCGTGGGGGATAGTTTTTTTTAGTTTCTCTCCCGCCTTTTGGTAAGAATCAAGATTTTCCATCATTTTTTCGATTAAGCTTTTTAAGCTTTTGGGATTAAGTTTTTCTTGGGGCAAAATTTCTGCTAAATCATTTTTTTCCAAAAATTGAGCATTTTTGAGTTGTTCGTTATGAACCGCCCAGGGAATGGGGATGATGATCGCCGGTTTTCCTAAAGCGGCTAATTCAAGAATAGTGTTCGCCCCGCCGCGGGAGATAACCAAATCTGCTTTTTCAAAAATCCAGCCGATAGCCTTGTTATCGATATAATCAGCAGGAAAATAATTTTTGGCTTCTTCTTTTGGCAAAGAAGCCTTCTTTTTTTGAAAATGAGGATAGTCTTTTGCCCCGCACTGGTGGATTACATTATATTGTATAAGTAAATCGGGCAAGCATTGCTCTACTGTTTTATTTATAATACTAGCGCCTTGACTGCCGCCGGTAATATAGATTGTTTTTTTCTTTCGATCCAAAGGTAAAAGTGGCTTTCCGCTTCTAAAGATTTCTGACCTGAGAGGATTACCGGTCAAGACGGTTTTTTCTTGGGGGAAAAATTTTCTGCTTTCCGGAAAGGAAATCGCAATTTTTTGAGCAAAAAAGGCGCTAATTTTATTTGCTAATCCTACCGTGGCCGTTTGTTCATGGATCAGAATGGGAACACGCAGCAAGAAACCTGCCAAAACAACAGGGACTCCCACATAGCCGCCAAAGGAAACAATTACCTTTGGCTTTATTTCAAGGATAGCTTTTAGGGATTTAAAAAAGCCAAAGGGAATGCGTAAAAGGGAGGGAATGGTCCAGAGGGTAAAACGGCGCTGGAGACGGCCAGCGGGAATAGGGATGAATTTTACTCCTAATTTGGGGAGAACCTGCGATTCAACGGACGGAATTTTCTTTCCTTCTAAACCATATTTTCTGCCTAAGTAGTAAATTTCCCAAGGCTCTCTTTTATTGATTTCTTCAATTACTGCTAAGGCGGGAGTGAGATGGGTGCCGGTAAAGATAATACGTCGGGACATAAGAGATGGTATTAAGTATTATGTATTAAGTATTAAGTATGAATAAAAAAATCTCAAAGTGCAAAGTGCAAAATTCAAAGACTAGTTCAAAGACCAAAAATAAAAACTTAAGAATGGTTTTGAACTTTGGGCTAGGTTTTGATCTTTGAAATTTGCGCTTTGCGCTTGCTGCTAATTATAAGTTACAAGTTACGGGTTACGGTTGCAGAATTCTGACTTTTACATTTTAATCTTTGATTTACTAGGTAGTTTATCTTTTTTCCCTTGAAACTCCCAGTACTAATCCTAAGGCGGCCAGGGTAACCAAAAGCGAGGAGCCGCCATAGGAAATGAGAGGCAGGGGAATACCGGTTAAGGGAATAAGAGAGACAATCCCTCCTAAGTTAATAAGTGTCTGAAGCCCCAACCACCCTCCTACCCCACCCGCCAAGAGCTTCCCTCTCAGGTTGGAGGCTCGGGCGGCAATATGAAAGCAGCGAAAAACTAAAAGAGCCAAGAGGATAATAATAATGGTTGCTCCTACAAAGCCTAATTCTTCGGCGATAATGGCAAAAATAGAGTCAGTAGCTACTTCGGGAAGATAGGCGTATTTTTGCTTTCCATGCCCTAATCCTTGGCCAAAAAGGCCGCCTGACCCCAAAGAAAGCAGGATTTGGTGAATATGATAAGAGGTTTTTTGCAAATCTTGCGCCGGATTCAAGAAAGTAAGCATTCTTTGGCGCCGATAGGGAGAAATAAAAATCATGACCGTTCCTCCCGCCAAAGCCAACAAAGTGATGAGAAAGATTTTTAAGGAAGAAATTCCCGCCAAAAAACAAATAAGCAGGCCGGTGGCAAAAAGAACAGTGGTTGTCCCCAAATCTGGTTCTGCCATTGTCAAACCGGCAATCAAAAAAACCATTAGCAGAAAGGGCCAGGATTTTTTCTTTTCCTTTTTTTCTTGGGGAGAGAAGAAAAAAGCTCCGTAGCAAACTAGGGCTAATTTTGCTAATTCTGTTGGTTGGAAGGTAAAACTACCAATGGCTAGCCACCGCTTGGCCCCTAGTTTTTCTTGGCCTAAGCCGGGGATTAAAACGGCTGTGGTCAGGACAAGGGAAAAGAAAAAGAGAGGAGAAGCAATTTTTTCTAATTGTTGGTAGCTTAAATTGCTTGTTAATATCAGAGAAAATATTCCCAAGAACCACCAAATAGCTTGCCGTTTTAGAAAGTAAAACTGATCGCCGAAATTTTCTTGGGCAATAATTGCCGAGGCATTAGCGACCATCAAAAGACCAAAAAGGCTAATAACCAAAATTAATACCAGAAGAATCTTATCTGCCTTGCCTCTTTTTTCTCTTTCCATAAATTTATAAAGAATTAACGATTTTTTTAAACTTTTCTCCCCGATCAAATTCATTTTTGAACATGCCAAAGCTTGCCGCCGCTGGCGACAAGAGAACAATTGCATTTTTTTCTTTTTTCGCCGCAAGATAAGCTTTTTCTACCGCCTGTTTTAAATTGTTATAAGGGCCAAAGAGCGGGAAGGAAAATTGGGCCTTTTTAAAAGCTTTTTCTATTTTGGGGGTGGCACTTCCTGATAAAAGAACGGCCGCCTTAATATTTTTTTCTAAAGAAGCTATGGCGAGTTTTTCGAAGTTAAGATTTTTATCAGCTCCGCCTAAGATCCAAATAATCGGTTCTTGGCCGAAGGAGTCGATGGCGGCCATAGCGGCATCAGGATTAGTAGCCGCAGAATCATTATAAAAAACTACCCCGTCGATTTCTCTTGCCTTTTCGAGACGATGGGGAGGAGGAGAGAATTTTCTGGCTGTCTTAACCATTGTTTCTATTTTTATCCCTAAAATTTTTCCTACTGTTTCCATGGCGGCAAGATTTTCTAGGTTATGTTCTCCCAAAAGGGAAGCGGCTTGACGGATTTTGGGATTAAGATTTTTTTTCGCAAAGAAAAAGTTTTGACTTGGCGAAGCGAGGGATAATTCTTCGGTATAAGGATTGTTCCTGTTAAGGACTTTGTAATCATTTTTATCTTGATACTTAAGAATTAGTTTCTTTGCTTCTACGTATTTTTCCATACTCTGATAACGGTTGAGATGATCGGGAAAAATATTAGTAATCACAGCAATATGAGGCGACTTTTGGCAGATTTTAAGACCTTCTGTTTGCCAGGAAGAAAGTTCTGTTACTACCCAAGTGTTCTCGTCAATTTCAGGCAGAAGTTCTAAAAGAGAAATTTCTAAATTCCCGCCAACAACGACTCTCTTTCCCGCTTCCTTGAGCATTTGATAAATAAGTAATGTGGTGGTGGTTTTACCTTTGGTGCCGGTGATGCCAATTGTTTTTGAAGAAGGCAATTCTTCAAAAAAAATACTGCTTTCCATTTCAATTTTGGCGCCGTGTTTTTTGGCGATTTTTAAAAAAGGCGAATCTTGAGGGACATCGGGATTACGGACCACCACCTGCGCTTCCAAGAAATCTTCAGGCCGATGCTCTCCTAACGTGAAACTAATAGAAAAAGAGGTTAATTTTTCTAACGAGGGAGCTAACTGGGAGGCGGTTTTTAAATCGGTTACCCGAACTTGCGCCCCCTTTTTGGCTAAATATCGTGCTGCTCCCACTCCTCCGCCATGGGTACCTAACCCCATTACCAAAACCTTTTTATTTTTCCACTCCATATTTGGGGTTTTTAAAAAGTGGCCAACCAGAGGCCAAAGATTGCTAAAACTAATTGAGCTAGCCAGGCGCGCATGACAATTTTTGGTTCTTCCCAGCCTCGGTTTTGGAGCCAAAGATGAAACGGGGCCACCCGAAAAAGTCTTTTGCCTCGCCATGCTTTGGAAAGCATTTGAAGAAGACTGGAGCCTGCTTCCAAAATGAAGATCCCCCCTATAAAAGCTAAGGCAATAATTTTCCCAAGCATTAATCCTACCACCGCCACTAAGGCGCCAAAAGCCATCGCACCCGTATCACCTAAAAAAACCCGCGCGGGGTAAATATTAAAATAGAGAAAAGCGATTAAAACTCCGATCCAAACGCTGATTAAAATAGTTAAAGGGGTATCAAAGATTTGGAAGGAAAGGAAACAGAAGGCGACTAAGCAAATGAGAAGCAGACCGCAAGCAAGACCGTCAAGGCCATCGGTGATATTAAAGGCATTGGTGAAAGCAACAATAATAAAGGTGGCCAGGGGAATGTAGCCAAAGCCAAGATCCAAAACTCCCCAGAAAGGGATGTTAATGATACTAATCCCTAATTGGTAGTAAAGAAGAAAGGCAATGATGAAAGCCAATAGCCACTGAAAGAGAAACTTATCGCGCAGTCTTAGGCCAAAAATCCCTTTTTCCTCGAGGTTAAAAATCTTTTTAAAATCATCAAAAAAGCCCAAAAAGCCGAAAGAAAAAAGAGTAAAGAAAATAACATTTAGCTCAGCGGTGATGGGGAAAACGCTAGTAATGTAGACGCCCGCCGCTTTGGAAAAGAAAAATGCCGCCGAAAAAAAAATGCTAATTAGGATTAAGAGAAGGATTCCGGCGCCGACCGGTGTACCCGCCTTTTGTCGGTGAAGCCGATCAAAAATTTGTGTCCGTTTTCCCAAAAAATCACGCGTTTTTTGAGGGCGACGGGTAAACTTAAGCCGATAAAGGAAATTAATAAAAGGAACAATCGCGGCGCTGGTGAGGGCAAAGGAAATAAGAATTAAGCCTAAGAAAAAGCGCATAAAAAAGATAAATGGTTAAATAACTCAATTGCTTAGAAAGTCAAAAGTTAAAAATTTAAAATTAAAAATTTTGATTTTGCCCGCTGGCTAATTCCACGCTGTATGGCGCAGAGCCAGCTGGCCTGTACCATTTTGGTACGGGACCGACCGATCTTCTTTGCATTTTGTATTTGGTTTGTTTACTGTGGATTAAGAATTACTATCTTTTGACTTTTAACTTGTAATTTTGCATTTTGACTTTTGACTTTTGAATTTTCATATGTTTCAGCCACTGTGTCTTCTTATTTTTGGGCATTGTTGACAGTAGTCGTAATTATGACAGGAAATCAATCGACAATCAACTCTCTGGTTATTCAGAATAAGCAAAATTCTTTCTAGGTGGCGCAGGCGTGAGCCTTTAAGATACCAAAGATCTTCTTTTTTAAGGAGTTTTTCTAAAATTTGGGCGGCCTCTATCACATCTTTTGCCCAAAAAACATTCTTGGCGGGAAAGCCATTTTTGATTGCCTCTTCTCGAATAAGATAAGTTAGCCCCCCTACTCCTACGAAAAAATTAATGTCAAGGATAGCTAGTTTTTTACCGATAAGCTGGTGCTCTTTCTCTTTGTATCGCCCTAACTCCCCCATCTCTCCCAAAACGGCAATTTTTCTTCCCTTTTGGTAGGGAATTTCCGCTAAAGTTTCCAAGCCGGCTATTGTTGAGGCGGGGTTAGCTCGCAGGAAGTCATTTAGAACAAGAGTGCCCTTCGGGCCTTTTTCTAAGCTCATTCTTCCTGGCAAAGGAGTTATTTTTTCTAAATTTCTGCTCGCTTTTTTCTCGTTTATTCCTAAAATCCTCGCCACGGCTAAGGCTGCCATAACTTCCTCGCCAAAATGACGGCCAATTAATTTGGTTTTAATTTTGACCTCTTTTTCTTTTCCTCTTTCTCGCAGACCAATTAGAAAAGAAGTTCCTTCAAGCCCAACCTGGGCGTTTTTAAGCCAGAAGTCGCTACCTTTTTCCCCATAGCTTAATATTTTTGCTTTGGTTTTTTTAGCCATTTGTCGTACATGGGGATTGGCGAAATTTAAAACTGCCCAACCAGTTTTAGGTAGCGATTCCAAAAGCTTTCCTTTTTCTTCCATAATTCCCGAAAGAGAGCCGAGCAATTCTTTTTCAGCATGGACAGGGCTAATACCGGTTAAAACGCCAATTTGAGGTTTAACCAGCCGCAGGTGGGTTTCCATCTCCCCTCGATGATCAACGCCGTATTCTAAGACTAAGGCTTTATTTTGGGGGCGAATTTTTAGAAGAGTGAGGGGAAGATTAAAAACGGTATCTAGATTAATGTCAGTGGTAAGGGCAGAAAAATTTTTTCCTAAAGCGAACTTAATGGCTCTGGTCGTGTTTGTTTTCCCATAACTGCCGGTAACGCCAATAACGACTAAGCTGGGGAAAAAAGTGCGCCAAATTTTAGCTGCTAAACGTTGAAGATAATGGAAGAAGCTTTTAAGGGCGCTGGCCATAGGGAGGGCTAAACTCTTTTAATGTTGCCCCCTAACTCTTTGAGTTTGGCATCTATCGTTTCGTAGCCTCGGTCGATAATTTCCGCGTGATCGATAACCGTTTCCCCTTGTGCGGCAAGGGCGGCGAGGGTGAGGGTAGCGCCGTGTCGCAAATCGTCAGTTGTAAGACGAGCCCCCTTGAGGGGGGCGGGACCATAAATTTTAAGCCCATGGTAAAGTTTAGGATCGCTCTCGGCATAGTTAAAGTTATAAAACGCTTCTGGATTTTTAGCTTTGGGGTTAAAATAAGCAAATTTTCCCCCCATCTTCTCGAGCTCGGGGACAAAACCAAAGCGTTGTTCATAAATAGTTTCGACGATGTGGCTTTCCCCCTTTGCCTGGGTCATTAAAGTAACCCAAAGCGGCTGCCAATCACTTTTAAAGCCCGGGTACGGTTTGGTAGTGACGTTGGTGGCCTGAAGAGGACTATTGTACCAAAACCTGATTCCCCACGAGCTACTTTCATATTCTCCTCCGGCCTCTCTGACTTTCTTTAAAAAGGAGGCTAAGTCTTTATTTTTGGCCCCTTCAATGGCAATATCCCCTTTCGTTATTAAAGCGGCGCAGGCGTAAGAGACCGCTTCGTTCGCGTCGGGAATAACCCAATGAGTTTGGCCATAAAGCTTAGGGACGCCGATGATTTTAATTTTTCTTCCCGCCAATCTTTTGATGTTGCCGCCGGCGTGGTTTAAAAAAAGGATTAAATCATCAATTTCTGTTTCCTGGGCAGCATTTTCTAAAATGGTAACCCCTTGGGCGCAAACGGCTAACATAATTAAGTTTTCCGTACCGGTGTGGGTGTTTTTGGCAAAGCGGTAAGTGGCTCCATGAAGACCATGCGGCGCCTCAAGGTAAAGACGGTTATCGGCAGTCTTTGCTTGCACGCCCATCTTTTCAAAGCCTAAGAGATGACGCTCAAGGGGGCGTTGGCCAATTTTATCGCCTCCGGGGAAGGGAAGAACGGCCTTGCCAAATTTTTTCAAAAGCGGGGGGGCAAAAAGAATTGAAGCACGCGAGGAAGGGCCAAACCGATCAGGAATTTGGCAAGAAGATAAGCCGTTAGGATCGATAAAGATCGTTCGCTCTCCACAGGGAATAGTTTTTGCGCCTAAAGATTCGATCATTTGGCGGGTTATTTCCACATCCCCGATTTTTGCCAAATTAAGAATACGGGAACGGCCTTCACATAAGAGAGAAGCAATCATTATCTTAAAGCTGACATTTTTTGCTCCCCCTAGGCGTACCGCTCCCCGCAATGGTTTTCCCCCTTGAATGATGAATTTAGCCATTGAATAATTAAGCCATTAAGTTTTTAAAACCCTACTAATCTTATTTCTAGCTCCAAATTAATATTAAACTTCTCTTTAACTGTTGTTTGGGCCAATCTGATGAGTTTTAAAACATCTTCTGCTTTTGCGCCGCCAGTATTGATAATAAAATTAGCATGTTTTTCGGAAATCTGTGCCCCGCCTGCCCTTTTTCCCTTAAGACCTGCTTCCTCGATAAGTCTTCCTGCCGAATCCCCTTCTGGATTTTTAAAAACTGAACCGGCGCTTTTCTCTTTCGGTTGGTTTTTCCGTGCTTCTGAGAATAATTTAATTTTTTCTTCAATGATTTTTGGGCTTTCTTCTTTTAAGATTAGAACGGCGTTTAAAACTATCTCTTGGGACTCATTTTTGAAACGACTTTGCCGATAAGAAAATTGGCATGAGGCATTGTTTAGAGTTCTTATCTTGCTTTCTTTATCTATTATACTCACTTTGGCGACTTTTTGTCCAATCCATTCCTCGCGAGCGCCCGCATTTCCGCAGATGGCTCCTCCTAGCGTCCCCGGGATACCAATGCAGCATTCAAGTCCGGTGAGGGAATTTTTTCGTGCAGTTTCTACAATCTTTGCCAATGGAGTTCCTGCTTCGGCGATAATTTTTTCTCTTTCAACTCTTAATCCTTTATTTTTTATCTGGATAACCAAGCCGGGGAATCCTTGGTCGGAAACTAAAATATTTGATCCTCCCCCTAAGACAAAATAGGGGAGACTTAGTTCGCGGCTTGTCTTTACTGCCTCAATAATTTCTTCCCTTTTTTTGGCAGCGATAAAGAAAAGGGCCTGCCCGCCGATGCCGAAGGTGGTAAAAGGAGCCAAGGGAACGTTTTCTTCTACCCTTTTACCCAGTCTTTTTCTAAGCTGCGTCGCCATGATTTTTTTTGGGACCATGCTGTTTTAAATGTAGCGCGCTAAGATAACTAGAATTAGTTTACAAAAAAAGATTAAGAATAGCAAGGGATAAAATTAAAGATAAAAAAATTAAATTGCCGAGCTGTTTATTTGATTTTTTAATTTCTTCGGTATGGTTGTAATTATCATTTTGATGAAAATAATGATCTTTCTCTTTATTCTGAAAAAATGTCCGCCATTCTCGTAGTAAATAACATTTGCGACGGGGTCGGAATAATAGCAATGATTAATCAACTGCAATTTACAATTTTTTATTTTAAATACGAAAGGATACTTGGGTTAAGTTTAATAGAGGTATTATTTTTTTATCTAACCTTCTTTAACAGTTTCTTGCCTATTTTCCAGATATCGCCAGCACCGATGGTAAAAATAACATCACCCTTCTGGGCAATTTTTTTGACCAAGGGAACAAGATCTTTTAAGTTGTTGACAAAATATACTTCTTTTTGGTGCTGGCCAATTTCTTGGGCAAGAATAGCGGGGGTAATTGAGGAATCTTGCTCCTCACGGGCAGAAGCGTAGATAGGAGCGATAACAACGATATCAGCACTTTTAAAAGCGATACCAAAATCTTTCAAAAGATATTTTGTCCGTGAAAAGGTATGAGGCTGAAAGATAGTAATTACTCTTTGCTTTTGTCCAAAGCGCTCTCTGGCGGCTCTAAGTGTGGCCTTGATTTCGCTGGGGTGATGAGCGTAGTCGTCATAGAGAGTTATTTTTTGGTTTTCGCCAATTTTTTCAAAACGTCGTTTCGTTCCCTTAAATTTTTTAATTCCCGTTCCTAATATTTTGTATGATAGGCCCAAACTCTTTCCTAAGATAATAACGGCGGCGGCGTTCAATATATTGTATTGGCCGGGAACAGACAAAGAAAATGTCGCTTCTTTCTTATTTTGATAATAGAGAGAAAAATTATTCTTCTCTTTACGGCGGATAATGTTTTTAATCTGCCATTGATTTTTCTCATCCTCGCCGTAAGTAAAAACGTTTCCTTTGTAGGAGTTTAAGACATCTTGGTTATTGGGATTATCGCCGTTAATAATTAGGAAGCCAGAAGAAGGAATTTTTTGGAAAAAATTAAGAAAAGTTTTTTTAGTGGCGGCGATGTTAGGGTAAATATCCGGATGGTCGTATTCAATATTCGTACAAATTATAAATTCTGGATTTTGCCAAAAAAAACGAGGGCGTGAGTCGAGCCCCTTACAAGTGGCATATTCATCGGCCTCGGCGATAAAAAATTCGCTTTTTTTTTCAAATCGTCCCGGAAAACCCAAGGGGAAAATCTCGGCCACCCCCACCGCATATGAAGGCGCCAGGCCGGCCTCGCTTAAAGCAGTTGCCGCCATAGCGCTGGTGGTTGATTTGCCTCCTACGCCACAGACAGAAATGCCCCTTTTTGGTTTCATAAGGAATCCTAGTGCCTCACCGTGGGTCATTACCGGGATGCCTCTTTTTTTAGCTGCTTTTACCTCAGGATTTAAAAGGCCTCCGTGAGCTCCGGTGGTAATAAGTAGGTCGGGGTTTTCTAAATTTTTAGCGCTAAAACCAATTTTGAAGATAATCCGGCGTTTTCTCAAAATTTCATCGGTTACAAACACCTCTTGAATATCGCTTCCTGTTATTCTTATCCCCAAGTCTTGGAAACAGCAAGCTAAGGCGGTCATCCCCACTCCCTTAATGCCGGTGAAATGAACGGAATGAATATCGCGGAGACTTAATTTTTTAATCATTGCAAGCGATCATTTTGATAAATCTTAACAAAGATAACCTTTTAAAATTCAAAATTTAAAAGTTTTTTTGGTTCTACTCTTTAATTTTAATTGCAATTTTGACTTTTGGCTCGATTCGTTGACATCAGATGGATGATTTTTATAAGTTTTTGATCGCCTTTTTCGCCTCTTCCTGATCGCTCCAGGGATACTCAGTGGTGCCAAAGCACATTGATTTTTCGTGCCCTTTGCCGCAAATAACGACAATATCATTTTTTTGGGCGATTTTAACCGCGGCTTTAATCGCTTCACCCCGATTGGGGATTTTTAGAAAATAGTGTTTTTTATCAATTTTAGCGGGTAAATTTTCCTCTTTTGTTTCTTTTGCTCCCTCTTTCTTGCTACCCCGGCTAATTTGGTCAATAATATCATCAACACTTTCGGTCCGAGGATCTTCTGCTGTTAAAATGCTAATATTAGCTAGCTGGGCAGCAACTTGACCCATTAGCGGTCTTTTTTGTCGATCTCGCAACCCTGCCGCGCCAAAAACAACAATGAGACGGCCGCTTTTTTTATCAGCTTCTTTTCGCAAATAAGAAAGGACGTTTTTTAAGGCATTAGGGGTATGGGCAAAATCAATATAAACATCGAAATTCTGCCCTTCTCTAACCGGGTCTAGCCTTCCGGTCACTCCCCGGAAGCCAGCGATCGCCTGAAGAATAGTTTCCTTCTCAACTCCCAAAAAACTGGCCGCTGCCGCCGCAGCCAAACAATTAGCTAAGTTGTAATCGCCCGGCAGGGAAGTTTTAAGAGAAAAATTATTAAGATTAAAATCAGCCTCTTTTTTAAGAGAATAAGTGATAATTTTAGGTGGTTTCTTTTGGCTTTCAATTAATGACTTGACGATTCTAAAGGAGTAATCATCTTTGTTTAGAACCGCAAAGCGAATATTTTTGAAAAGTTTGGCTTTTGCCTCAACTAGCCGTTGGTAAGTTTGGTGATAGTCAAGATGCTCCGCGGTGATATTGGTAAGAATGCCACCATAAAAATAGCTTCCCCAAAGCCGATATTGGTCAAGGCCGTGAGAAGTAGCCTCGACAACCATATATTTGGTTCCTTCTTTTTTTGCTTGGTAATAGAATTTTTGTAAAAGCCTTGGCTGGGGAGTGGTAACGTGGAGCCCGGTATCAAAATTTTTCTTGCCAATTTTTGCCTCTACCGTGGTGACCAAGCCGGCTCTCGCCCCTGCCTTGTTAAGAATGTGCCAGAGAAGAGTAGCCGTAGTTGTTTTCCCATCGGTGCCGGTAACGCCAATAACCGTCATTTTTTTGGCAGGAAAACGGTAAAAGAGAGTCCAAAAAACCGCTTGGGGGAGGTGAAAGAAAAGGTTGATAAACCTCTGCGGGAAAAGTTTTCTCGCCAGTGTTTTAACCTTATGAGACATTAGCATTTATTTTAGCACAAGCGTGTGTCAGCATGGGAGAAAAAGATAAAGATAGATTTTTTGGCCCTTTGCTTTATTTAGCGTCGTAATTCAAGACCAAAAGCTAATTTTCAATTTTCATTTCTCAATTTTCAATCAATTTTCATTTAAAAAATGACACAATTTTCAAAAAAACAATCTTTTATTTTAAAAAAATAAAAATGAAAATTAATTCATTAAAAATTCAATGAAGATTGTAAATTGCAAATTGAAAATTAAGAATTGATCCTGACTTTCATTAGAGTGATAGGAGCGGCTAGCTAGTAACGATTGATTAATTTAACAATTTACCTTTTTATTTCGGGCTAATTCCTTTGATAGTAAAAATCTCGCGAGCGATTTCAAACCAAAGAGGGGCGGCTGTTTCTGAAGCCCAAGGAGAAGCGGTTGGCTCCTTAAGGGTGACGAGCATTAGAAATTGAGGATTTTCGGCAGGAGCAAAACCGATAAAGGAGGCAACTGTTTTCTCCGGATCGTAATGACCACTGATGGGAATTTGGGCCGTGCCTGTTTTACCGGCAATTTTGGCTCCCTCGATTTTAGTCCATTTTGCTTCTCCATTGTTAACGGCGTTAACCATCATTCTGGTTATTTCTTTGGCAATTTGAGGGCTAATCACCTCTTCTTCGTTTTTGGGGAACGTTTCTGATTTGCCTTTTTCGCCAATAAGTGAGGCAACCACGCGGGGAGAAATCATCTTGCCGTTATTAGCGATGGCACCCATTGCCTGAACCATTTGAATAGGGGTAATCGCAATGCCCTGCCCAAAACCCAAGGTGGCTAAATCTATAGGCGACCAGTATTTTGCTTCGCGCAAGGTGGGGCTTACCTCTCCCTGTAGGTCAATGCCGGTTATTTTCCCAAAGCCGAATTTTTCTAAGCCGTTTAATGTTTTTTCCAAGCCTAATTTTTGGGCAACGAAAGCCATTCCTACGTTGTCGGAATGCTGGATAATTTCGGTCATTGTTGATTGAGGATAATATTGGTTGTTCCAGGTGCTGATTTGGTATTCACCGATTTCGAGTGGACCGTCACAAGGGCAAATGGTTTCGGGGGTTACTACTTTGTTTTCTAAGGCAATAGCCATAATTAAGGGTTTAAAAATTGATCCCGGCTCAAAAGTGGCCGAGATGGCTGGGTTTAAAAAGAGCAACGGATCAGTTTGGCTATATTCATTAGGGTCAAAGTCAGGAAAAGCGGCCATGGCCAGAATACTTCCTTCCTTGGGATTAGTAATGATTACCAGCCCCTCCTTGGCGCCATATTTTTTTACCCCTTCTTCGAGCTTCTGCTCGGCAAGCCACTGCAACTGACGATCTAAAAAGAGAATCAGGTTAGCACCATTTTTGGGAGGAATCTCGTAATTGTTGCCTAAAATAATAGGTCGGCCTAGGGCGTCATTTTCTTGAATAATTTTCCCTCCCTCGCCCTTTAATTTTTCTTCGTAAAAGCCCTCTAGGCCAAAATAGCCCTGGTCTTTTCCTTCTTCGTTTTTGCCCACAAATCCAAGGAGATGAGCGGCTTGGGAAGCTTCGGGATAAAAGCGACTGAACTTTTCCTCGAAATGGAGGCCGGTAATGCCAAGTTGGTCAATGGCTTCTTTTTGGTCAGGTTCAATTTTTTCGCTAAGAGGGATCCAAAGAGGAGGCTGATTAAGTTTTTCAATGATTGAATTTTTAAGAATTTCTTTTTCTTGGTTTTCATTTTCAAGAAGAGCACTTAATTTTTCTCCTAAAGTATCAAAATCAATTTTTAGCTCAGGTTTAAAAGCGAAAAGATTATAAAAAGGTAAACTTAAAGCAAGAGGATGCTGGTCGGCAAAAAAAATCTCTCCTCTTTTGGCGGGGATATTCTTTTCTTCCCAGCGCTGGTTTTCTGCTTGAGTCAAAAGAGGCTCTTTTTGGTAAATTTGCCACCAGCCAAGACGAAAAATGACGGCGATGAAACCCAAGAAAAAAACAAAGAAGGTAATTTTTAGTCGCCCCGTTTCATTCATCTTCGCTATCATTGGCTGTATTATCTGTTTCTAAAAACTTAACTTCTTTGGCGGGAGAAAAGCCCTTTTGAGAAGCTCTTTCCTGGAGTGTTTTAAGAGAAGTTTTTTGAGTAATGGCTTTTTCCAGCTCTTCGTTTTCTTCTAATAAGGCAGCTTTTTTATCAGCAACAATCGCTGCTTCTACTCCCCCACCTCCAAAGAGAAGCAAGATTGCCACCTGACCGAGAACTAAAAGGCCGGCCGCAATTGATAAAGCGATTAAGAGCTGGTTATTGTAATTTTTATTTTTTTTCATCTGTTTTTAAACTTTCAAGATGGCGCGAAGCTTGGCGCTTCGGGAAGCTTGGTTGAGCCTTTTTTCTTCTTCTTTTGGCGAAACTGGTTTTGGTGTTAAAATTTTTGCTTTCCCCTCTTTCTCCCAATTGCGGAAGAAATTTTTTACCTCGCGATCTTCGCCTTCGTGAAAGCTAATCACCAACAAACGTCCTCCTCTTTTGAGAACCCCCAGGGCCTGAGGGAGAGCTCTTTTAAGATTATTAATTTCGTCATTAACAGCAATTCTTAAGGCTTGAAAAACTTTGGTGGCGGGGTGAATTTTCCCTCGTTTTTCTCCTTTTTGGCGATAAACATTTTCTATCAAGGCTGCTAACTCTTCGCCGCTTTCGAGGGGTTTTTTTTGCCGTGCCTGGACGATGGCTTTGGCAAGAGGGCGAGCCATCTTTTCTTGGGAAAATTTTTCAAAAATCTGGGCCAGTTCTTTTTCTGAGAGTACTTTTAGCAAATCGGCGGCATTTACTTTTTCTTCCTGGCTCATTCTCATATCCAGGGCTTGGCTTTTAAAGGAAAAACCCCGCTCGGGAGTGGTTAATTGGTAGAAACTTGTTCCTAAATCAAAGAGGACACCGGCAAATTCTCCCTCCAGATTGAAATAGGCGGCGACTTGCCTTATTTTGGAAAAATTTTCTCGGATAAGAAGCCAATCTTTATTGGGTTTGTTCTGACTCTTTGCCCCGCCGTTTCTAGAAAAGGTTTCAGGAAACGGCGGGGTTGGGCAGACTTCCCCGTTAGGGGAGAGAAAAGCCAGTGCTTTTGAGGCAAATTCGATGGCGTCTTGATCCCAATCGAGTCCTAAAACACGCCCGCCCTTGGCAATGATTGTCTTCGCGTGGCCGCCGCCACCCACCGTCGCGTCCAAATACCACTCGCCTCTTTTAATATTTAAAAGTTCTTCAACCTCTTTTAATAAAATCGGTTGATGAAAGAAATTATTAACCGAATTTCTTAATTCCAGCCTTGATTTATTTTGTTGAGATGCTTTTTCCATAAATTTTCTTCCCAGATTTCAAAGTGATCGCCAGCCCCAACAACTACTAATTTTTCTGTCAGTTGGGCATAGTCAGCTAACATGGTGGGAATAACAATCCTTCCTTGCTGATCAAATTTAACCACTGCCGCTGCCGAGAAAAGATAGCGGCGGATATCGCGTCCCCGTTCTTCGGTGATAGGCGTCTCTAATTCTCTACTGACTGATTTTTCCCACTCTTCTTTGTTGTAGCCTAAAATGCAACCCTCAAAACCCCGTGTTAAAACTGCCGTTTGCCCGGTTAGTTCGTTTCTTATTTTGGCAGGCAATGCCAGGCGGTTTTTCTCTTTTGAAAATGATATAGGATGAGTACCTAAGAACATAAAAGTTTTTTCCACTTTTCACCACTTTCTTCCATTTTCCACCAATAGAGGTTTCCTTGTCAAGGGGTAAATAGGGAGATAATAATTTTTCCCGTTGTTCGAAGCTAACCAACTCCGGGGTTTAAATAGCTTCAAACCTCGGGATTTTTGTTTAGCAAATTTTGCATTATTTTTGTATTATAATAAGGAGTATGAGAAAGAAAAAATTTGCCCCCGTTGAAGCTAATCCTGATTTCGTTGCCAAAGAGCATCGCTGGCTTTCTTACTGGAAGAAAAATGAGATCTTGTCAAAATACTTAGAGAAGAACCAACATTCTTCTCGGCGTTTTTCTTTTTTTGACGGTCCGATTACCGCCAATAACCCCATGGGAATTCATCATGGCTGGGGAAGAACGTATAAGGATCTTTTCCAGCGCTACAAAAACATGCAGGGTTTTGCCCAGAGGTTTCAAAATGGATTTGATAATCAGGGACTGTGGGTGGAGGTGGAAGTAGAAAAGAAGTTAGGGTTCAAAACAAAGAAGGATATTGAGGCCTATGGGATTGATAGATTTATTGAAGAGTGCAAAAAGCATACCCTTCACTTTGCCCAGGTGCAAACCAAGCAATCAAAACGATTGGGTTACTTTATGGATTGGGACCATTCTTACTACACAATGAGTGATGAGAATAATTATATGATTTGGCATTTTTTAAAAAGATGCCACGAAGATGGTCTTATTTATAAAGGTGAAGATGCGGTGCCTTGGTGTCCGCGTTGTGGTACGGCTATCTCCCAACACGAGATTGTTACCGAAGGCTACAAAGAAATAGTCCATGAAGCGGTTTATTTCCGCTTGCCGGTAGTTAAAGGGGGTCGGTTGGTAAAAGACGAGTTTCTTCTTGCCTGGACGACCACTCCTTGGACGATTCCTGCCAATACTCTTTTGGCGGTAAACCCTGACTTTGATTATGCTTTGGTTTCTTATGAGGGGAAGAAATATTGGATAGGTAAAAAACTAGTGGGAAAAATTTTTCCCTCAGGAAAACATGAGATTTTAAAAGAGGCAAAAGGCAGAGATTTGATCGAGAAAGAGAAAATTACCCATTATCAAGCGCCTTTTGATTCTCTTCCAATTTTGGAGAAAATTAAGAGAAGCCCCCATTTCCATGAAGTAGTTTTTGCGCCGGATTTAGTAACCGAAGAAGAAGGTACGGGGGTAGTTCACATTGTTCCCGGCGCCGGCACCGAGGATTATCGTTTGGTAAAGCAGATACTTCAATACGATGAAGTGATTTTTCCCGTGATTAACGAAGAGGCTTTCTACCTTGATGGCTATGGGGAATTAAGCGGCAAAAACGCTAAAGATAATCCCCAAATAATTATTGAAAAGCTTAAAACAATTGATGATGGTCTTTATTTTTTTGCTACCGAGAACTATCGCCATCAATATCCTGTTTGTTGGCGGTGTGGCAAGGAATTAGTTTGGCGTTTAGTTAATGAGTGGTATATTGCCATGGACAAACCTCGGCCAAGAGACGGGAAAACCTTACGCCAGCGGATGATCGAAGTCGCTAAAAAAATAAAATGGATTCCGGGATTTGGTTTAGAACGGGAAATAGATTGGCTTAATAATATGCATGATTGGCTTATTTCAAAGAAAAGATATTGGGGGTTAGCTTTGCCCATTTGGGAATGTCCCAAGTGTGGCCACTTTGAGGTAATTGGCAATCGGGAAGAGTTAAGGGAAAAGGCAATTAAGGGGTGGGAAAAATTTGTGGGTCATACTCCCCATCGCCCTTGGGTGGATGAGGTAAAAATTGCCTGCCCTGTTTGCGGTGAAACGACGTCAAGAATTGCCGAGGTAGGTAACCCTTGGCTTGACGCAGGCATTATTGCCTTTTCGACTCTTATTGACCCCCAGACCGGGCAGATAAGTTATTTGGGGGACAAAATTTATTGGCAGCAATGGTATCCGGCCGATTTAATCTTGGAATGTTTTCCGGGACAATACCGTAATTGGTTTTACTCCTTAATTGCCATGAGCACGGAACTTGAGGACCGGCCTCCTACAAAAACTATTTTTGGGCATGCGTTAGTACGGGACGAAAAAGGAGAAGAGATGCATAAAAGTAAAGGGAATGCCATTTGGTTTGATGAAGCAGCAGAAAAAATGGGAGTGGATGTGATGCGCTGGCTCTATTTAGAGCAACCCCCCCAAAGAAATCTTAATTTTGGATATCATTTGGCACAAAAAACCCGCCGCCAATTTCATCTTTTTTTCTGGAATATTTATCGGTTTTTTATTACCTATGCGACGTTAGCTGACTTTTCTCCCCGGGGAGAGAGGAGCCAAAATGAACTTGATCGCTGGGTTCTTTCTCGTCTTCATCGTCTTATTGGCAAAGTAAGCCTTAACTTAGATCATTATCGCCCCTACCAGGCAAGCAATTTAATCCAGGATTTTATTAAAAATGACCTTTCTCTTTGGTATGTTCGCCGTTCTCGTTCTCGTCTTGAACTGGCGAGTGAAGATAAGAAAGATCGTCAGGATTGCCTGGAAACACTTTACGAGGTTTTGCTTACCTTGAGTAAAATATTGGCTCCTTTTCTACCTTTTTTGGCAGAAGAAATTTATCAAAATTTAGGAGAAGGTCTTTCTGTTCATCTTGAAGATTGGCCAAAACAAGAAAAAATTCTTATTGATCAGGGTTTGGAGAAAAAAATGGCTTTGGTTCGGGAAGCTTGTAACCAAGGCCACCGTTTACGCAAAGAGGCGGGAATAAAAGTAAGACAGCCCCTCGCTAAAGTTTATCTTCGGGGAGGTGGGGTTGAAGCTCTTGAAAAAAGCTTGGCACGCTTAATCGAGGAGGAACTCAACGTTAAAGAAGTAGTTCTAGAAAAGGGCGGCAAGGAATTAGAAGTAAGGTTAGATACCAAAATTACTCCTCTTTTGAAAAAAGAGGGCGAGGCGCGGGAATCAATCCGGCTTTTACAAAGTGCTCGCCAAAAAGCTTCTCTCTCCCCCGGCCAGCCAATAGCGGCGACTCTCCCCTCCTGGCCGAAAGAGTTTGAAGAAGAAATTAAAAAGAAAACAGGCGCCAAAGTGTTAAAAGAGGGAGAAGAGATTATTATTAAGCCTCTTTAAACTTCTAAAATGAGGAAAAAAGGTATTGATGGTTGGCTTTTGGGGCCAGTAATTTTTTTAACTATCTCTAGCCTGGTTCTCTTGAGTGATATTAAAAGCGATTCTTTAAAGACGCAGGCAATTAGTGTGGCGGTGGGCTTTATCCTTTTTTTTCTTATTTCCTTTTTGCCACCGAAACTTTTAAAGCAAGTGGCCCCTTTTTTGGGATCGGTTGTTTTTGTTTTACTTTTACTCCCCTTACTTTTTGGCCAAAGAGTTCGGGGAGTAGCCAGGTGGTTTTCTTTAGGTCCATTTTCTTTCCAGCCGTCAGAAGCCGCTAAGCCATTAGCGATTCTTTTAGTGGCTTTTCTTCCTGATTTTTGGCTGCCTCTTCTGGTAAGTATTCTAATAAGCGCCTTGTTTTTTATTCAGCCCGACCTGGGAAGCAGTCTGACGGTTTTGGCGGGTTGTTTTGGGGTAATTTTAGTTCGCCCTAAGGCTTGGCGGCCTCTTTTGGCAATTTTTGTGGTGGGGCTACTTCTTTCCCCCTTTTTTTGGCAGATCTTAGCCCCTTTTCAAAAGGAGCGTTTGATTTCTTTTCTAAATCCCCAGGCCGATCCCTTGGGGAGTAATTATCAATCGCTTCAGGCTTTAATTGCCATCGGCTCGGGAGGTTTTCTCGGCCGGGGTTTGGGATTGCAGATCCAAAGCCGGTTGGCCTTTTTGCCTGAATATCATAATGACCTGATTTTTGCCTCTTTGGTAGAATCCTTTGGCTTTATGGGAGGGGTCTTAGTGCTTTTATCTTACGGTTTCCTTTTCTGGCATCTCGTGGATATTGCTTTTGCCCAGACTTCTCTTTTTGAAAAAGGAGTAGTTTTCGGCGTTTTTACTTTGCTTTTTTTTCAGGCAACGATTAATATTGGCATGAATTTAGGTCTTCTTCCTATTACGGGTATTACCCTTCCTCTTCTTTCCTACGGTGGCTCCTCTTATATCGCGACAATGGTAAGCTTAGGTCTTTGCCATTCACTTTGGCGGCAAACAAGCGCGCCGGCTCCAAAAGAAGCTCTTTATATTAGCGGGAGAGGATGATATAATAAATAAAGTCAAAAGTCAAAAGTCAAAAGTCAAAAGTCAAAAGTCAAAAGTCAAAAGTCTTTTTTGCCTTATTTTTGGCTTTTAAATTTTTATTTCAATGGAGTTTATTTATGGCTGGTCAACAGATAGATAATTACGAGTACGCGATTATTTCTTGGGGCAACCAGCAATATCGGGTTAGCCCAAACGAAGAAATTGATATTTTGGGGTTAGCGGATAAAAAAGAAGGCGAAAAAATTAAGTTTGACAGGGTTCTTTTGGTGAAAAATAAAGAAGTTAAAATTGGCCAGCCATTGGTAGAAAAAGCCAGCGTTGAGGCAGAAATTTTAAAACAATTTCGAGGGGAAAAAATACGCGTTGCCACCTATCGGGCCAAATCACGCTATCGGCGGGTGAAGGGGTTCAGGCCGGAGCTTACCCGTGTTAAAATTTTAAAAATAAACAGCTAATTTTAAAGTTTTTAAAATGTCTAAAACCAAAACGGCAGGAAAGGCAAATCAAAAGCCGCCCCGGCCGGGAAAAAGACTAGGGGTGAAAATTTATGGAGAGCAGTTAGCGCAGCCGGGCAATATTATTATTCGTCAACGAGGAACAAAATTTCATCCCGGCAAAGGGGTGGCAATGGGTCGAGACTTTACAATTTTTGCCAAAGTTAAGGGCAAAGTTAATTTTCGGCAAAAAGAGGGAAAAAAATTTGTTGAGGTTGTTCCCCTATGAGCCAACAAGTGGTTGAAATTCCCGTTGATGAACTTCAGCCCAATCCTCTTCAGCCGCGGGGAGTCATCACCCCCGAGTCACTTACTGATTTAATTGAATCGATTCGCCAGCACGGTATCATTGAGCCGTTAGTGGTGGCCAAAACCCCAGCAGGATACCAGATTATTGCCGGAGAGCGACGTTGGCGTTCCGCTAAAATTTTAGGCTTAAAAGAGGTCCCGGCGATTGTTAAAGAAACCAACCCCCGCCAAATGCTGGAATGGGCGTTGATAGAAAATGTCCAGAGGGAGGACTTAGGGCCCATAGACCGGGCGAAAGCATTTGAACGTTTGGAAGTGGAATTTGGTTTAAGCTTAGCAGAAATTGCTGAGAAAATTGGGAAAAGCGAAGCCTATATTTCTAATTCTATCCGCTTGCTTTCTTTGCCTGATGCGGTTAAAGATGGTCTTCTTTCCGGATTAATTACGGAAGGCCATGCCCGGGCAATTGCGGGTTTAAAACCACCCGAAAAGATTATAGCTGCCTATAAGCAAATTTTAAGAGAAAAGGCGTCCGTGCGGCGGGCCGAAGAGATCGCCCGGCTTCTGAAGGATCAAGGAGGCGAGCTTCTCAAAGAGGAAAGAAAGGAGACAAAAGAAACCTTAAGTCAATATCAGGAGATTGAAAAAGAGATTAAGGAAAGTTTTCCGCCGACAACGCGAGTTTCTCTTAGCCGCTCGCGGACGCAGACTAAGATTACCCTTGTTTTTCGCGGAGGCTTAAAAGAAACAGAAGAAGACTTAAAAGATTTTTTAAGAAGGATTAAAAGTTAAGGCGTGAAATTATAGGCTGGTTGGGGAGTAAAACCGATTTGCTCAGGGGGCCAGTAACGTAGCCACGCTCGGCCCACAATGGCTTCTTTTTTTATCGGTCCAAAGTCACGACTGTCACGGGAGCCATCGCGGTTGTCTCCCAGCAGGAGATAATAGCCCTCCGGAATTTGGTAAGGTTCATTTTCTTTTAAAAAAGTTCCTCCCCGCGTTTTCGTTGTCGTTGGCAGGTAAGTTTCTTCTATCCTCTGGCCGTCAATATAAATAGCTCCTTCGCGAATTTCCACCATCTCTCTCGGGAGGGCGATGATTCTTTTGATATATTCGCATTCGATAGCGGCACAACTTTCTGAGGGAGGGGCCTTAAAAACGACCACATCGCCCCGTTCCGGTTCCCGGAAACGGTAGGAAATTCTTTCTGAAAGAATGTAGTCGCGATTATGAAAATTAGGATACATCGACATCCCGTTGACCTGATGGGGACGAAAGAAAAAAAGATAAATAATGACAAAGATAGAAAGGGCAAGGGTGATATTTTGGATAACTTCCAAGAAAATTCGCCAAACTTTTTTAAGAACATCCATGGTTTCTATTATAATCCCCTTTTTGTTTTCAAAACAAGGGGAAAGTGTGCGGCGCCCAAGGCATACCTGCCTCATCGGCGGGCAGGCGATACACTTTCTAAGACTTGATTACAGTTTTTTTGTTAAGAAGGTGTTAGAATTGGCAGGCATTAATTTGGCCAGTTTTGACAAGGAGGTAAAAGAGTATGAATCTTGGAGTAATGATTAACTACAAGAGTTTAGGGAGAGTTAACCCTGAAGCAGCCGGATTAGCGGTCTTGGAGTATTTAGACACAGACAAGGGTGATATTACTGATGTTCCAGGACTTTGGTCTTAACCAATGAGTGGTTTATGGCATCATTAGGAAAGAGAGAGAGGGAAACCTTAAGGAAAGGCCAGGGATTCCCAAACGCCAACCAAACAAGACTCCTGTCAAGGCTAAAGAAAAGACGATCAAGGCCAAGAACAAAACCCCTTTAGGGCCAGAAAGGTTATCAGGGTATCTTTTAAAGTATGAGAAGATTCTTGCCCCCGGGGACTATCCGTCATCTCCTAAGAAGGAAAAGGGGAAGGATTAGCTGCTCCATCAGGGGAAGAAAGGGGAGAAAGGGAGTTTATTGACTGGTATTCTGCCAAACCTTTTGAGATTGTCCAAACGGAGGTAAAGTTTATTAGAGATCACAAAGCTTCAGCCGAAGAACAAATTATCCACCTTGACCAATATGGGATTCCCAACTATCAGTGGGGAGCCCTGAATATCACCTGCCGGTTTAAGCTCATAGGCTTCTCCCAAGAAAAATTATGGGCTAATAGTCTTCGCTGGTATCTTTGGGTAATCTCCTGGTTAAGATCCCACGGAGTAACTTACCAGATTATCTTTACGCTGATAATGGAGAAGAGTTCGGCGGTAAATCGTGGCTTAAGGTAA
>JAGPNC010000009.1 GCA_018052565.1 Candidatus Shapirobacteria bacterium
TTTCTCTCCATAGGTTTGGTAAAACTTAATCATCTTCATCCTTCCTTGAGCAACTTCACTTTGGGAGAATCTCCTTAGGCTCAAAAGCATCTTCATCACCTCCCTGCCTCGTCGGCAGGCAGGCCTTTGGGCCTTTCGATTCTACCAAAGATAAAATAGGTTTTGCCGAGGATGCCGGTTCTACCTAACTTTATTGCCGACATTGATGTCAATGCCGCAAATGTTATCTTGGCTTATTCAGGTGTAGAAGGTTTTTATTATTTCTTTTCATCTCGTCTCGTCGCTTAACTTCATAGCATGCCTTGATAGAGGGGTACCAGCGACGCTTCTCATCTTATTCGGGTATTGTATAGGGAGGGGACATCGCCGGCATCCTTGTAATTATTAATATAACCTATTGGTGTTTGGTAGCAGAGAGTCTCTGGTGGTCTTTTAAAGTAGCAAAAATAAGTCATTCTGCTAGTTTTTTTGTTAGCCTCGGCTAAATCATCCCGGATGAGGAGAATGCAACAATTAGAAAGAGCAAGGGTTAATTTAACACTTAATGCCTGGCGGCAGAAATATAATTCTTTGAGATAATAGAAAGCATCATCAGTCTGAACCCGAACAGGGTCTTGCGCTCTACGGTACGAGGAGGGGCAAGAGAAAAGAACCTTTTCTTTTTAATGCTTGGGCGGAGATTCTTTCCTTGTTATTTTTGCCAACGATTCTTGGCTATTTTTAATCTCCCGCCAATTTAAAAGTAGCCAAACAACGAGATTTCTCTTCTAAGACGGTGGAGGCAGAACAAGGGAGGGTTTTAAGGCAACGTTTCGAAAATAGCAACCGCAAATATTCTTAATAGTTCAGTAGTTTGGCTATCAACATCCCCTTTCTTTCTTTTTCGGTGTTATAATTGATGGATGGCAGAGAAAAAACAATGTTTTTCAGATATAAGGGTCGTTGCTGGTAGCGTTATTTTTTTAATCGATAATAAGGAGGAGATTAGTCAAAAATAGCCCGCGCGTCAATCGATTCAGAAAAAGAAAGCGCGGTGTCTGAAAAAAGGAGGAGTGGCTAATTTACTGGCGATGGCGGCTCTTTTTTAGGAGAAAAACGGCGGAAAAAATGCGAGAAAGAATACCTAGGGGGAGGGAATGAAGTATGCCTCTCTTAAAAGCGAATTAGCCGAGGTAATTTATCGGGAGCCTGAACCCTTACGTCAGGGGCGGTGTTATTTTAAAGGAAATCATAAGAAGACAGTGGCTATTTTAAAAGAAGGGCGAGGCTATTCTCTTCCTTTAGCCAAGAAAATGATGGACGAGATTAAAGAAAAGATGGGATTAAAGTAAATAAATTCAAAAGTAAAAAGGCAATCCGCCAGCTGGCGGATAAAAGTTAAAAGTTTCTGTTTTACTTTTTAATTTTTGCTTGCAATTTTGACTTTTTACTATTTTGATTTTAATTCTGCTCGGACAGAAGAGCGATTTAGACCCCAGCTATTTAACTTTTTAAAATTTTTAAAAGGAGATATGTCTTTTTTTAAAAAGACTCAGAAAGAGGACGTGAAAAATAATACCAAGAAAAAGAAAAAGAAGGAGTTGCCGACACCGGAAATTAAACTTCCTGAGGGAGTAAAAAAGGTGGAAGTAAAAATTACCCCCAAGAAAATTTTATCCTTTCTTTTGGGGGCTTTTATAGTGGGCTGGATTTTGCTTTCTTTCTCTAACTGGGCGAAGAGCAACTTGGAAATTCCCCTTTCTCGGGCGATTGCCGACATTAAAGAAGGAAAAGTAAAGTCAGTGGAGGTGGTGGGGGATAAGTTGAGCTTGGTTTATAATGATGGTCAGGTGGCCATTGCCAATAAGGAGCCACAACAAAGTTTGGTTAACATTCTTCAGGAAGAAGCAATTGATCCTTCATCTTTGGATATTAAAGTGATTGACCAGTCTTTTTCTCAGATTTGGTGGGACATTCTTCTCACCATTGGCTCGCTAGTTTTGATGGGCGTCTTTTTTTATTTTATGTTTAGGCAGGCGCGGGGGGCACAAGAATCAATTTTTTCTTTTGGTAAATCAAATGCAAAACCCTTTATTAAAGGAAAGCAAAAAGTTACTTTTGCTGATGTCGCGGGAGTGGAAGAAGCCAAGCAGGAGTTAAAAGAGGTGGTTGACTTTTTGAAAAACCCTCAAAAATATCGCCGTTTGGGAGCGCGAACTCCAAAAGGAGTGCTTCTGGTCGGGCCGCCGGGGACGGGGAAAACGCTTTTAGCGCGGGCGGTGGCAGGGGAGGCTAATGTGCCTTTTTTCTCGATGGCCGGGTCAGAATTTATGGAAATGTTAGTGGGAGTTGGCTCGGCGCGAATGCGAGATTTGTTTGAAACGGCCAAGAAAAACGCCCCCTCAATTATTTTTATTGATGAAATTGAGAGCATTGGCCGGGCGCGTTCTTTGGGTGGTTTTAGCAGTCATGACGAGCGGGAGCAAACTCTTAACCAGATGTTGGTAGAAATGGACGGTTTTGCCCCTAATGATAATGTGGTGGTTATAGGAGCAACTAACCGGCCCGATCTTTTGGACCTGGCACTGATGCGGCCCGGTCGTTTTGACCGGCGGGTGGTTTTAGACATGCCGGACATTGAGGGGCGAAAAGCAATTTTAAAAGTCCATTCGAGGGGGAAACCTTTCGCCAAGAGCGTTAATTGGGAACAGGTGGCCAAACAGACAGTAGGCTTCTCGGGCGCCGATTTAGAAAACATGCTTAATGAGGCGGCTATTTTGGCAGCGCGAGAGGAAAAGACGGAGATCGACACGAGTGACATTGAGGAGGCGGCAACGAAGGTAAAATTAGGACCCCAGCGTAAGCGCCTGCAGTCAAAAGAGGAAAAAGAGATGGCCGCTTATCATGAAAGTGGCCACGCTTTGGTGGCTCATTTTCTCCCCCATATGGATTCGGTGGGACGTATTTCTATCGTGGCGCGAGGATTAACGCTGGGGCATACCTTTGTGCCTCCTGCCCATGATCGAGGGCAAGAGACCAAAAGCCGCCTTTTGGAGCAGATTGTGGTGATGCTGGGTGGCCGAGCCGCTGAAGAAGTTGTTTTTAAAGAAATCACAACCGGCGCCGCCGACGATATTGATAAAGCTACTTCCCTGGCACGTAAAATGGTCGTTGATTTAGGGATGAGTGATTTGGGGCCGATTTCCTTTGGTCTCCAACCGGTGGAGACAGATTTTGGGTACTTTTGGCCACAAGAGCAAAGTCTTTCCCAAGAGATGCAGGCAGAGGTGGACAAGAGGGTAAAAAAGATCGTTGATAAAGCCTATGAAGAGGCTAAAAAGATCTTGGCTAAAAACCGTAGTAAACTTGATAAGTTAGCCAAGACGCTTTTAGAGAAAGAAACTTTAGATCAGGAAGAATTTGAAGCTTTAATGGGTAAGAAAAAAGTTAAATAATCAATGGAGAAATTAGTTTTGCTTGATGGCCATGCTCTTTTGCACCGGGCCTACCACGCTCTTCCTCCCCTTTCCTCACCTCAGGGCCAGTTGGTTAATGCGGTTTATGGTTTCTTAAAGATGCTTTTTAAACTGCGGGAAGATTTGGAGCCTGATTATTTAGCGGTGGCTTTTGATACCCCAAAACCAACCTTTCGGCACCAGAAGTTTATTGGTTATCAAGCTAAACGGCCAAAGATGGATGAAGAGTTAGCGGGCCAAATTGAATTGGCAAAAGAGGCTTTAACGGCAATGGGGATAAGGCGTTTGGAGAAAGAGGGCTTTGAGGCGGATGATCTTTTGGGCACCCTGGCAGAAAAATTTAAGAAAGAAAGCGAGGTTTTCATTGTTACCGGCGATCGGGATTTAATGCAGCTGGTAGACGAGCGGGTTTTTCTTTATTTTCCTCAAAGGGGGCTTTCGGCTACACTTGTGGTTAAAGAAAAAGAAGTGGAAAAGATTTTGGGAGTGAAGCCGACACAGGTGGTTGATTTTAAGGCGCTGGCGGGCGATTCTTCGGATAATTATCCGGGGGTTGCGGGAATAGGGCCTAAAACGGCCCAAAAATTGCTTCAAGAATATGGCTCGCTTGAGACGATTTACCAAAATTTAGCCAGAATTAATCCTTCTTCTCTACGAGAAAAATTAGAGAAAGGGCGAGAAGCAGCTTTTTTATCGCAAGAATTGGCCATGGTGAAGAGGGATGTTCCCCTAAAAGTGGGCCTAGACGATTTTCGTCTTGGCAATTGGGAGAAGAAAGAAGGGGAATATTTTTTTAAAAATTTAGGTTTCCGTTCTTTTTTAAAGCCAAAACTAAAAAAAGAAAAGAAAAAAGTTGATCAGGCAAGGCTATTTTAAAAATTTTGACGATGAGGATTGCTCTGATTCATGATTATCTTAAGGAGTATGGCGGGGCGGAACGAGTTTTGGAAACCTTACACGAAATTTGGCCGCAGAGTGAAATTTATACTGCCTTTTATTTCCCCCGTTTTCTTGGCCCTCACCGCCAGCGGATTGAAAAATGGTCAATTAAAAGCTGGTGGGTGGGTAAACTTCCGCTGGCTGATCATTTGATTAGCCCTCTTCGCCTTTTTACTCCTCACTATTTTTCTCGCCTTAACTTGACTGGTTTCGATGTGGTGATTGTCTCGGCCACCGGTGCTTATCAACCCAATTTAGTGCAAACCAAAAAAGGAGCTCATTTTTGTTATTGCCATACCCCGCCGCGGTTTTTATATGGCTATCCGACGGCGCGCAATTGGCAAAAACATTGGTGGGGCAAAATTGCCGGTCAGGTGGCGAATCATTTTTTGCGTCAGGCAGATTTTGAGGCCGCTCAAAAGGTAGATTATTTTTTAGCTAATTCTAAAAATACGGCGGCGAGAATTAAAAAATTTTATCGTCGGGAAAGCCGAGTCGTTTATCCGCCCATAGATGTTAAAAAATTTATTCCCCCAGAGAAGATTGAAACGGGGGATTATTTCTTAGCGGGTGGCCGATTGGCGCGGGCCAAGCGGATTGATTTGGCGATTGAGGCTTGCGTTAAATTAAAATTACCGCTTAAGGTTTTTGGCCGGTCTTTTGGCGATTATGGCGAAGAATTAAAGAAATTAGCCCAGAAAGGCAGCGTAGAATTTTTAGGCGAGGTAGGCGAGAAGGAGTTGGTTTCTTTATACCAGCATTGTCGGGCTTTTATTTTTCCGGCCCAAGAGGAAGATTTTGGGATTATGCCGGTGGAGGCAATGGCCGCCGGCCGGCCGGTAATTGCCCTCTCATCCGGCGGGGTTTTGGAGACCGTTATTCCCGGCAAAACGGGTGAATTTTTTGAAGAGCCGACAGTCTCTTCTCTTGTCCATGTTTTGGCAAATTTTAATGATACACTCTATAAGAGCGAGGATTGTGTTAAGCAAGCTCAAAAATTTAGCAAGGAAAGGTTTAAAAAAGAAATAAAAGAAATCGTGGCGAGGCTATAAAGATATTCATTTACCCCCTCGGGGGGAGGTAAGCAATGGAAAAGTTAAAAATCAAAAGTTAAAAGTCAAAATTACAAGTTAAAATTCAAAAGCAGAACCAAACTTTTAACTTTTTAATTGCAATTTTGAATTTTGCATTTTGACTTTTGAATTCATAACGTAAAGCTTAGCCATAATAAAAAGCTATTAACTTTTATGCCCGAACTACCGGAAGTGGAAACCATTGCTCGCTCTCTTTCCCAAAGTATTGTGGGAAAGAGAATTGCGGCGGTAAAAATTTTCGAGAAAAAGCAATTTATTGGCGATCCTGATCAGATTATTAGCGCTAAGGTGGAAAAAGTTTTTCGGCGAGCTAAAATCTTAGGCCTTGCCTTGGATAATAAGCTTGCCCTCCTTTTTCATTTAAAACTTACCGGCCAAATTATTTTTTTTGCCGATCATCGTTTAAAAGAGGAACTGGTTTTGCCTGCTCCTCTTCCCTTTGCCGATAATAAACTGCCGGGGAAGACAACGCGAATTATTATTGAATTTTCTGATGGAAGTCGGCTTTTTTTTAATGATTTGCGGAAATTTGGCTGGGTGAAAATAATTAAAAGTGAAAAGTTAAAAGTTAAAAATTTGGAATATGGGCCAGAACCCAGAGGAGAGGATTTTAGCCCTGATTATCTGGTTGATATTTTTTCAAAAACGCGGCGGCCAATAAAAATTGTTTTAATGGATCAGAAAAAAATTGCCGGTTTGGGCAACATTTACGCTAACGAAGTTCTCTTTGCGGCCGGCATTGACCCCCGCCGGCCGGCTAATAGCCTAACGCGCCAGGAAATTGCCAAGCTTTATGAGGCAATTATTAAAATCCTTCAGGCGGCAATTAAGGCAGGCGGAACCAGCGCCGCCGATGATGCTTATGTTAAGCCTGATGCGACGTCGGGCGGTTATCAGCGCTATCTTAAAGTTTACCAGCAAGCAGGAAAACCTTGCCCCCGTTGCCGAAAGGGGATAATTAAGCGCCTCAATTTAGCCGGCCGCGGCACTTTCTTTTGCCCATGTTGTCAAAAATAATATTCGTTTTTCCAGCCTCAGCAATAATTTTCCTTTATAATTGAGAGTATGGAGCCTAAATTTGGGAAATGGTTGGCTACCAATATCGGGAGAAAAAAAGTCCTTATTATAGGCTTAGGGGTATTGGCGCTTTTAATTTTTTTATGGTGGTGGACACGACCTAATTTTGACCAATCAGGGACGGTAAAAATTTGGGATAGAAATAACACTCTTCTCTACGAAGCAGCCGGTAGAATTGGTAAAAAAATACCGGTTGGATATGATCGCCTGCCAAATAATCTCATTAATGCCGTTGTTGCTGCCGAAGATGTTACTTTTTGGACAAATCCTGGAGTAGATTTTAGAGCAATAGCCAGATCCGCTTTTCTTAATATGAAAGAGGGAAGAATTGTCAGCGGGGCAAGCACCATCACTCAACAGTTAGCCAGGGCCTCTATTATCTCGCCTCAAGAATTGCCGTCCCGCAGTTTGATCAGAAAAATTAGAGAGGCCCTAATTGCCTTGAGATTAACGGCCTTATATTCCAAAAAAGATATTCTGACAATGTATTTTAACCAAATGTACTTTGGCAACCTATCTTATGGAATCCAATCAGCATCTTTTGCTTATTTTGGCAAAGATGTCAGCCAGCTTTCTCTGGCTGAGGGCGCCCTTTTGGTAGGCCTTCTTTCTTCTCCCGACATCCGTAATCCTTTTACTAACCTAAGCGAAGCAAAAGAAGAGCAGCTTAGGGTATTAAATTCGATGGTTAAACATGGTTTTATCTCTCAGGAAAAGGCAGACGAAGCAGAAGAGGAAGAGCTTGTTTTTGCCAAGGAAGACACTGGCATTAAAGCGCCTCATTTTGTCCATTATGTTTTGCAAGGAATAGAAGAGAGGGGTATTAAAAGCAAAGAGGGGCTGAACGTTTATACCACTCTGGATTATCCCACCTTTACCTTGAGTGAAAACATCGCCAAAATTTGGGTAGAAAGGTTAAAAAACCAGCATAATTTAAGTAATGCCTCTCTTGTTCTTGTTAAGAATGAAACAGGAGAAATAATTGCGATGTTGGGGGGAATTGACTATTTTGACATTGTTCATGCGGGACAGGTTAATATGGCCACCGCTCTAAGGCAGCCTGGTTCAGCGTTAAAGCCAGTCACTTATGCTGCCGCTTTTAAACAAGGTTATACCCCTGCCACTCTCATCTATGACGTAAAAAAAGTTTATAAAACCAAAAAAGGCGAGGGCTTTATTCCCAATAATTACGACGGTAGATACCATGGTTTAATATTAGCAAGGGAGGCATTGGCTTCGTCCCTTAATTTGCCGGCCGTGGAAATGCTAAACCGCATTGGCATCGGTAGTTTTCTTAAGGTTGCCAAAGATTTAGGCATCACCACTTTTGATCAAGAAGAGCGCTATGACTTGTCAATAACTTTAGGGGGTGGCGAGGTAAAACTTTTGGAACTGACGAATATTTTTGCCACTTTTGCCAGGGGGGGAGAATATCTTGAGCCTTTTGCAATCCAAAAGATCGTCACTGACGATGGCAAAATTTTGTATGAACACCAAATAAAGGAGGGCAAACAGGTGCTGGGAGATAAAGGAGAACAAGTCGCCTATCTTATCTCTCACATTTTGTCTGATCCTAAGGCGCGTATATTGGGATTTGGTGAAAAAAACCCCTTAGTTTTGTCCCGTCCTGCCGCTGTTAAAACAGGAACCACCACCGATTGGCACGACAATTGGACAGTAGGTTATACCCCCAGCTATACGGTAGGCGTTTGGGTTGGCAATAACGATAATCAGCCGATGCGGGAAATAACCGGGGTGGTGGGAGCGGCACCAATTTGGAATCAGTTTTTCGAGGAATTCCTAAAAGGCAAACCGGAGGAACAATTTGTTCGCCCCGAAGGGATAAAAGAAGTTGAAATATGCGCCTTATCTGGCAAGCTTCCCGATGGACTTTGTCCCGAGAAAACTACCGAGCTTTTTTTGGAGGGGACAGAACCGCAAGAAAGGTCAAATCTGCATCGGGAGGTTTTAATTGATAAGCGAAATGGTTTATTGGCTGACGAATTTTGTTCAAAAGAATTTGTTGAAAAAAAAGTTTTTGTTGATTATCCCCCCGAGGTTTATAGTTGGGCAGTACAGGAAAATCTGGAGGTCATGCCGCAAAAAACCTCTCCTCTTTGTGGCGGCAACAGCAACCAGCAAATTTTGAGCAATTCTTACCTGGAGATAATTTATCCGAAGGAAAAAACGGTTTTTGAAACAGCACCATTAATAGTGGCTAATGAAGCGATTGTGTTTGAAGTTAATGTTTCGTCTAATATCGCCCAAGCGCTTTGGTATGTAGACGGGGAATTATACCAAGAAGCAACCAATTTTCCCTACCATGTTTCCTGGAAGCCACGAATAGGCAAGCACACTCTTATAGTTTATGGTATAACAGAAAAAGGGGAAGAAATTAAAAGCGAAGAGGTAAGCTTTTCGGTGGTAGGGTTTAAAGAAGATGATGGTACTTGAAAAACCGGTGCGGTTTTGATTTAAGGGGGCCGGGATGCAGCTGAACAAGTTAATTTTTAAATGAGTAATTTTATTAAAAACGCCATTAGCGGGCTAAGAATTAACAAGAAGGCTGCCGCTGACGCTTCTGGCCCCTTCTTCGAAAATCAAGCCAGTAGTTCAGAAAAATCAAGTGATTTATCCCCTCTTTCTCCCAAGCCATTACCAAGGCATCGCCAACGAAGAATCTGGCTATTTTTTATTCTCGCTTTCTTTTTTATTTTCTTTTTTTCCCCTTCCGTAGCGATACTGACACGAGCGATGGGTTTGCTAGTCTTGCTGGCGATTGGCACAGTTGTTTATCGTCGCCGGCCAAAGTGGGCGCAAAAGCTTATTTTATCCTTGCAAGCCAAGCGATCATTTTTGTGGCAGCGTACCAAACAAATTTATAAAAGGATAAGTCAAAAAGTAGTTAACTGGTTTAGCCGGTTTAAGCTTGCTTCTAATCAAGAGCGTTGGGCAATGGCTAGAAAACCATTGCTAATTTTTATTGCTTTATTTTTGGTTTTGGAATTTGGCGATCTTTTCCTTCCGCCGAGAATTACTACCAGCTTCCCCGGGAATCAGGACGCGGAAGTTCCGTTGGATTCCAGAATAGAGATCATTTTCGACAGAGGAGTGATAAAGTCATTAGCGGAGAAAAGTTTTAGTATTCAGCCGGAGGTTAAGGGACAATTTAGTTGGGAAGGCGATCAAAAACTTATCTTTGAGCCCGAAAACCAGCTTGACCGCGCCAGTGGTTATCAGATTACTTTCGGAGGACCGGTTTTATCTAAGTTTTTAATCCCCCTAATTGGCAGCAAAACGATTAGTTTTGAAACAATCGGCAACCCCAAAGTTATTCTTGCTTCTCCTCAAAATGAAGCCCTTGAAGACCTAACTCCTATTACCGTTGTTTTTGATCGGCCCATGATTGCCCTGACAACGGCCGCAAATAGCGCCATCAAGCAACCGGCCTTTACGGTGGATCCTGAAATAAAGGGCGAGGGGCGGTGGCTAGGAACAACGGCTTACCAATTCAGACCATCAGAGCCGTTTAAGAAGGCCACGACTTATAAGGTAACCGTTCCGGCAGGAATGCGTTCTCAAGACGAAGGTGTGCTTCAAGAAGAGTATGGTTGGGAATTTTCCAGCGAACGCCCCCAAGTAATTAGTGTAAGGCCCCTCGCGGATTACGACTTTGCCTCGCCCGCTGCTTCCGTTTCTGCTACTTTTAATCAGGATATAGACCCGGCATCGATAGACAATAAATTTGCCGTTTATGATCAGAATGAAAACAAAGCGCCGGGGCGGGTGGCAGTAGTCGACAATGTGGTAAGTTTTTATCCGTCGCAACCATTTAGAAGAGAGGAACGTTATACGGCGGTTCTTTCTCAGGGGGTTCGAAGCATCGAAGGGGCTAATGGATTGGAGGCGGATTACCCTTGGTCTTTTAGAATCGCCGCAGAACCGGCCGTTATCGGTTCAACTCCTGCCGATGGCGACAAAGACGTTTCGGAAGAATACAGCATTAAAGTTTTATTTAAAACTCCCATGGACGAAGAATCTTTTAAGGGCAATGTCTTTATCGATCCTCAGCCGGAGGCGGAACCGGATTTATATTTTTCGAGCTATAGTTTCCAGAATTCTCTCTTAATAAACACTTACCTGGCTAGATCAAAAACTTACACTATTACTATTGGCGCGGCAGTTAAAGATCAATATGGGGTTCCTTTGGGAAACCCATATACTTTCAAGTTTACCACCGCTTCCTACGAACCATCGATCAGTATTTACCCGACAGGGACATACTTTGGCGCCTTTAATCAGGAGGTAATTCCCCGGATCGTGGCGCGAGTAATTAACGCTAGCAGAGTGGATTATTCGCTTTATAGGCTGGGAAGAGAAGAATTTCTTGATTTATATCGGCGACGTTACGGCGAACAATGTCCAAATGACGACATGGCTTGTCGTAATTGGCAAAGTTACGACCCCAGTAGACTAGAAAAAATTCATTCTTGGAGCGAAACATATGAAGCGGATTTTAATACCCCTGTTCATGTTGTCACTAAAGTGACTACCGACTCCGGTGGCAAAATACCCCCCGGTTTTTACTTTCTTGAGGTGAGGATTCCCCAGGGGGCCCACGACAATATGGTGATGATCGTCAGTAGATCGGCGCTTACCGTTAAAAAAAGTGACGAACAAATTTTCTCTTGGGCGGTAAATCAATCAACCAGCGAGGTTATCTCGGGAATGAAAATGCAGCTTACCGATAGCTCGGGGAATGTTCTCTCTCAAGGAGAATCAAATAACGACGGCGTCTTTGTTAAGGATGTGGATCTTTTCCACAAAAACGATCTGTTCGTTTTCGGCCAAAAAGACGATGACATGGTGGTTGCCGCCAGCGCCTGGAGCGAGGGGATTAACTGGTATGATTTTGGCCTGCCAAGCTACTATAATGTAAGCGAATCAAAGGATTATTATTCAAAACGAGACTATAAACTTTTTCTAACCCTCGATCGGCCCATCTACCGGCCCGGTCAGAAGGTATATTTCAAAGGGGTTATCAAGAAGGATAACGATGGCGATTACGAAAACCTTCAGCCGGGGGAAAGGGTGGAGCTGGAAATAATTGATGCGCAGAATAGGTCCGTTTATCGGGAAAATTTACCGATTACCACTTTTGGTTCGTTTGCAGGAGAATTTGTGTTAAGCAAAGATGCTAATTTGGGTGATTACCAAATTAAGGCGACATTTAGCGGCAACTCCTATTCTCAAAAATTCCAGGTTGAAGAGTATAAGAAGCCAGATTTGGCGGTGAGCGTAGAGTCCCTGAAGGAAGCTTATCTACAAGGAGATAACGCTGAAATTGCGATTAGCGCCTCTTATTATTTTGGTGACCCTGTCGTTGATGCCCCCGTTACCTGGGTATTGCAAACACAAGATTATTTTTTCCGCTGGGATAAAGACTGGCGGTTTGAGTTTGGCGACCCGGACTCTTATTGGTCAAGGCCGTGGTGGTATTATTCTGGCTCAAGCTATTTTTCGGGAGAAAAGATTACAGAAGGTAAGGGGCGAACAGACGCAAAAGGCAACTTAGAGTTATCCTTGCCGCTTGATATTAGCAAAAAGGAAACAAGCCAGCAGATGATCATCGAGGCAACTGTGAATGATATTAATAACCAATCAATTGCTGCCTCTCGGGAATTTATAGTCTATAAAAGCGGCTTATATGTCGGTTTAAGGCCGGTGAGTTACGCTAATCAGGCAGGAAAGGAGACAAGTGTTGAGGTGGTTACCGTTGATCCCAAAGGAAATGAAGTTTCCGGAACGCCGGTGGCACTTAAATTTTATAAAAGGACCTGGAAAACAGTAAGGGAGAAAAATCCCGATGATGGTTTATTTTATTATACTAGTAAGCCAAGTGATTCTTTGGTTGCCAGCGTGGCGGTGGTAACGGATTCTTTAGGGCGAGCGACCGCTTCTTTTGTCCCCCAAGAAGGAGGTACTTATAAGGTGGTGGGGCGAGTAACGGATAAAAATGGCAACCAAAATGAGAGCGGGAGCTTTCTTTGGGTTTCCGGCCCTGGCTTTTCAACAGCAAGAGAAAATAACGATCGAATTGTGGTAGTTACCGATAAGCGGGACTATCTGGTAGGCGAAAATCTTTCTTTTTTTGTGGCTTCACCTTTTGCTTCAGAATCGGCCAAAACTTTATTAACGGTAGAAAGAGGAAGCGTTTTGGATTATAAAGTGGTTGACACAAACGAATCGTCTAATAACTTTACTATGCCTGTACTTCCTAAATATGCTCCTAATGCTTTTGTCGGCGCTGTTTTAGTAAGAGGCGGCAATGAGGTTAAAAAGCCAGCCGAGTTTAAAATTGGTTATACGGAGATAAAGGTTACCGATAAAAAGCAGCAAATTGAGGTTCAAATTACCACCGACAAGAAGAAATATAAACCGAAAGAGACGCTGAAAGCGACCATCCAGGCAAAGGACCTGCTTGGTTATCCCGTCTCGGCAGAGCTGGCGGTGGGCTTGGTCGATAAAGCGGTTTGGGATTTGGCCAATATCGAATTGCCTGATATTTATCAGACTTTCTATCAGCCCCGAAATTTAGGAGTTTCCACTTCCCAGCTCCTCACGATTTCTATCGACCGGGTAAATGCTAACACCAACTTGGGTTCAAAAGGTGGTAGCGGCGGGGGTTGTTTTACGGGCGACACCCTTGTTTTAATGAAGGGCAAAACATATAAAAAAATTCAAGATATAAAAGCAGGAGATATGGTTTTAACCAGAGGGAACGAAAACTTGCCGAAATTAGTAGAGGCGAAGGTGACCAAAACTTATAAACATGAAGTAGATCGCTATCTTATTATTAACGGCGAGCTTAAAGTTACTCCGGCGCATCGACTCTTTGTCAACGGCCAATGGCTGACCGCGGGCGAGGTTGAGGTGGGTGATTATTTGTTGGATAAAAATAATCAACCGGTGAGAGTTTTTTCAGTCGAGCAAGTTTGGGGGGATTTTAATGTTTATAATTTGGAAATAGAGAAATACAAAACTTATTTTGCCGGTGACATTTATGTCCATAATCAAAAAGGTGCGGCTACCCTGCGGACCGATTTTCAAGATACCGCTTATTGGAATCCTGCCATAAAAACTGACAGTGAGGGGAAGGCGGAAATTGAGATCCCGTTACCTGATAATCTGACTACCTGGAGGCTTGCGGCGGTGGCTAATTCCCAAGAAGCAGCGTTTGGATCAGGAACCACCGAGGTTAGCGTCAGCCGCGATGTATTAATAAGGCCATTCTTGCCTCGTTTCCTCGCCGTTGGCGATGAAGCAAAACTGGGGGCGATTATTGTCAACAGTAGCGGCGAGGAACAAAGTTTAAGGGTGAAAATTGAGGCGGAAGGCCTACAAGTTAACGAAGAGCAGAAGAAAGAAATTGTTTTGGCCGACGGAGCTCAGAAAAAGGTTACTTGGGCAACGGTGGCCAAAAATATCCCCTTGGCAAAGATAAAATTAGTCGTGGAGAGTAAAGATGAAAACGTAAAGGATGCCATGGAGACCACCTTGCCGATCAAGTTATATAGTGTTCCTGAAGTGGTGGCGACTTCAGGCCAAGCAAAAGACATTGCTTCGGAAAAGATAATCTTGCCTCAGGAGTTAGACCCAACGCAAGGCGGCGCTGAGGTAAGCTTTTCGCCATCGCTTGGTGGCCAGAGCGTCAACGCCTTGCCGTATCTGTTTACCTACCCCTATTATTGCACAGAACAAATTGCCAGCAGATTTATGCCGGCTGTTTTTGTCCATCGCCTTCTTGTCAATGCCAGAATAGAGAAAAGCGGCTCGATAGAAATAAAACAGCTTGAGGGGGTAATAAACGACGGTATTCAAAGATTAAATAACCAACAACATTCTGATGGCGGCTGGGGGTGGTGGATGGAAGAAGAAAGCATTCCCTTCCTGACTGCTTATGCTTATTTGGCTCTTTTTGAGGCAAAAAATGACGGTTTTACGGTGGCTGACCAAACTTTAGAACGGGCGCAAGGTTATTTAGAAGAGAAAATAGCCAAAGATGGGCAAAAAATTCCCCTTGATACCCAGGCATATATTCTCTATGTTTTAAGGAGAACGAAAGCTAATTTATCTTCTTATGCCGCTAATCTTTTTGAGCGCCATTTTGAACTCTCTTTGGAAGGCAGGGCTTACCTGGCAATGGCGATGAAAGAAATGCCAGGAATGGAAGAAAGAGCAAAACGGCTTCATGACGAATTACTCAGCCTTGCCAAGAAAACGGCGACAACCACCCATTGGGAAGAGCCAAGAAGGAATGATTATTTTTTCGGTAGTAATATCACTACTACCGCGAGCATCCTTGAGATGATTACTTTGTTTAATAAAAATAATCCTCTTGTGCCAGAAGTAGTAAGGCACTTAATGTCGGCAAGGGCAGATGATCACTGGTCAACCACTCGCGAGACGGCGGCGGTAATTAAGGCCATTTCTACTCAACTACTATATAAAGAAGACCAAAAGGTTAACGAAGACTATCGTCTTGAATTAAATGGGCAGCTTTTAAAAGAAGGCAAGTTTACTAAAGCTGATCTACTCGGGCTCCAAGAATATGCCATTTCTATTTCGGACTTCAATATTGGCGGCGAAAATGATCTTAAGATTACAAAGAACGGCGAAGGAAATCTTTATTATAACGTTAATCTTAAGTATTATCTTCCTTTCTCTGAGGTTGAACCTTTGGAGCAGGGAATGGTGGTGGTGAGAGAGTTTGTTGACAATAAGGGCAACATTTTGCCGGCTGACACTATTGGCGAGAACACTGAAGTTTGGGTGCGTCTTATCATTGTGGCCCCTGAAGAAAGGCGCCTTGTTGTTATTGAAGATACTTTGCCAGCGGGTCTTGAATCAGTGAATGAAAGTCTAAAAAATGTGAGCATCTTAAACAAAGAAAGGCCTAACTTGAAAGAGGAAGGCAATCGGCTCCTCTATTTTGCGCATAAGGAATATCATGATGACAGAACGGCGTTATTTGCTAGCTATCTTCCCGCGGGAGTTTACGAAGTAATGTACCGAGTAAGAGCAACCACGCCGGGAAAGTATCATCACCCACCAGCCCAGGCTTATCAAATGTACGTTCCTGATGTTTCAGGACATTCCGCGGGTGGTTGGTTAGAGGTCAAATAAGTAATAAGTTTGTGTTTACCCATAAGGGCTTTTCCCAGGAAACCCCTTGTTTAATTAGCTTCAGAAAATTTGTCAGAGACCTACGGGGAGCGATTTTTCAGGTCAGTTGACGGGTGACGACCGTCTAGGCAGATGTTATAATGTTAGCAGGCGATAAGTGTGGTATTTTGATGGTTTTAGAAAAAATTAGGTTAAAAAATTTTCGTAACTTTAAAGAGAGAGAATTTTCCTTTAAGGCGGGAAAAAACTTAGTGGTGGGGCCAAATACGACGGGCAAAACTAATCTTTTAGAAGCAATTTATCTTTTTTCTTCCGGGCAAAGCTTTCGGGCAACAAGAATTGAGGAAATGGTTCGTTTTGGTCAAGAAGTGGCCCATTTGGAGGCGCAGATTGACGGCGAAGAAAAAAAGCGTCTCCAAATAGTTTTGACTAATGGCCAGGTAGGGGGTCAAAAAACAGCCTTAAGCCGCTGGCTGGTTAACGGGGTTGTCAAAACTAAGGGTAATTTTTTAGGCAATTTTTTGGCGGTAATCTTTCGGCCCGAGGATTTGGAGATTCTGGTCGACTCGCCGGCAGTGCGGCGTTATTTTTTAGACGAGGTGCTTTCTTCGGCGGATATAGAATATTATCGTTCTCTTTCTTCCTACGAACGCGGCCTTCGCTCGCGCAATAAAATTTTAGAGCAAATTCGGGAAGGCAAAACCACCACCAAGTCGTTGTTTTTCTACGACCGGCTTTTAATTGAAAACGGCGAGAAAATTACCCAAAAAAGGGAAGAATTTTTGGATTTCTTAAATCAACGGAAATGCTGGTGGAGCAAGATGAAAGTTGTTTATGAAAAAAACGTTATCTTGCCGGCGCGCTTGGAGGAAAAGCAGGAAATAGAAATTTTACTGGGAAAGACCTTGGTTGGGCCACACCGTGATAATTTTTTAGTTTTTGACGGCAATCGGGACTTGTCGACTTTTGGCTCGCGGGGAGAGCAACGCATGGGCGTTTTATGGCTCAAGCTGGGGCAACTGGCCTTTTGGGAAAAAGTTAAAGGAGAGAAGGCGGTCTTGCTTTTAGATGATATCTTCTCCGAGTTGGACGAGAATTTTCAAAAATTGGTAGTGGAAGAGTTAAGCGGCAATCAGGTTATTGTTACCTCTGTTGAAGAAAGAAAAGACTGGGGAAAAGAGGTGATTAGGCTTTAGCGCGTAAGATTTTCCAGCGGATTTCGTCGGCTAAAAGATAAAAATGATAGGGAGCGGGGCGAAGAACCAGATCGTAAGTACCGATAAACTCCACGATTTTTGGCCGGTAGCCCATCTTAAAACGGTGGAAGCCAAACCAAGGATCGTCGGGGCGAGGATTAGGGCCGGGAGTGCCCCAAAGATCAAATTTTTGGCAACCTAATTTTTTCCCCAATCTGATCGCTTCCCACATCATTAAGTTTGATGCCATCACTTCTTGGTGGCGTCGCGTTGAGGCCCCATAGGGATAATAAAGAACGCCGTTGAAGGCAAAAAGAATCCAGGCGGCCAACGTTTCTCCTTCATAGGTTGCTCTTAAGAGGTGGGCGATGCCGGCTTGGCTCATCTCCTTCCACATTAACTGGTGATAGTTTTTGTCGTGAGCATAAAATTTTTGCCTCTTCGTAGTTTCTTCCATCAGCCGCCAATATTGTTCAAAACCTGTTCGCGAATTATCCTCGACAATCCTTACTCCTTTTTTTTGGGCGAGGCGGATATTATAGCGAGTTTTTGAGGCAAAGCTTTTAAGCAATTCTTCTTCTGTCTTTTCTAAATCGATAATCATCGTGTGGCGGGTAAAAAGTGGCTTACCCTCTACCAGCCCTAATTTTTTAACTTTTTCCGCCAGAGGTGTACCCGCCTTGGGCGGGAACTTTTGACTTTTAACTTTTAACTTTTCTACATTTGGTTCCAATTTAATAAAGATGGCTTTATTCTCTCCACCTGTTTTTTTAAGAGTATCCACTATTAGCGGGTTTGGTATTGGCCCTTTGGGAAAATAACCAACGCTAAAAGGAAGATGGGGAAGTTGGTGGAAAAAAAGTTGAAAGGAGCCGACTATTTTTTGGCCATCAAAAATCCCAAAGCGAGCGACTTTTTGGCCCATTTTTTGGCGAAATTCTCCCCACGCCCAGCTTTGGAGGGGATGAGTGGCTAGGCGGTCAAAATCTTTCTTTTGCGAAGAAGAAACAGGCTTCACAATCATCAATGTTATAATAACACAAAGTGCAGCGCGATTATTGTTAAAAGCATTAGCGGCAATAAGGGAATTTCAATTAATTTAAATTTGCTTTTTTAAAATTCAAAATGCAAATCTCAAAATGCAAAATGAAAGAGAAAAAACGCAAAAAGAATTTTTACATTTTGCATTTTCATTTTGACTTTTGAATTTTGATTTTTGAATTTAATTGGTTATGCTCTTTTCTAGCGTTCATCTTTTTGTTTCCGGTCGGGTGCAAGGGGTAGGTTTTCGGATGTTTACAAAAATAAAGGCGGAGAATTTTGGTCTTTCCGGTTGGGTGCGTAATTTAAAAGATGGTCGGGTGGAGGCAACGTTGGTTGGCCCCGAGGAGAAAATTGAAGAAATGCTTTCTTGGCTTAAGCATGGTCCGCCCTTGGCAGAGGTAGAAGAGGTGAAAATTGAGGAAAAAAAGACAGTCAAAGAAGATCCTTTTTCGGGTCAATTTGAAATCCGCGCCACGATCTAATTAAAGCCTGAAGCTTTCGCCGTGGCCGGGAAAAACCTTAAAACCAGTGAATTTTGCCTTTATCTTTTGAAGTGAGTCGGCCAAGCTTTCGGGCGAACTGTAAGAAAAATCGGTTCTTCCTACTCCATCTTTAAAAACAGTATCGCCGCTGAAGAAAATCTTTTGAGAAAAATTATAAAGACCAATGCTACCGGGAGTATGACCGGGGAGTTCGATGACGGTTAGCGATTCCCTGCCAAAATGAATTTCTTCTCCTTCTTTTAGAAAAGTTAATTTTTTCGGCGGCTCTTCGCTAATTTTTCTTTTAAGATGCCAGGAGGCTGATTGCCTCATTTGGGAAAGAATTTTTTGGTCGCTTGGGTGGATTAAAAAGGGAATGCCAAAAGCCAGTTGGAGCTCGTTGGCAGCCAACAGATGATCAAAGTGGCCATGGGTGGCGATAATTGCCAGGGGCTTAATTTTTTCTCTTAAAATTTTTTCGCTTAAAAAATTAGCCTCGTCAGCAGGGTCGATAATTAGGCCTCGTCGTGTTTTGGGGCAGAAAACAAGATAGGCATTAGTTTCTAACGGGCCTAGCTTGAAAGAGAGAATCTCCACGTTAATAATTAACAAGATTAATTAAGTTTTCCGGGATATTGCTTAAAAACCTTGAAGGAGGATTGCTGCTTTTTTTGCCAAAAAGAAGACGCCTTGAAGCAAGGGTTAAAAATAGTTTTTCCTGGGCGCGGGTAAGGCCAACATAACAAAGGCGGCGTTCTTCTTCAAGCTCTTGAGGGTCGCTGATGGCGCGATAATGAGGGAGGAGCCCTTCTTCCAGGCCGGTGATAAAAACGATGGGAAACTCTGTCCCTTTAGCGCGGTGGAGGGTCATGAGGTTAACCGCCGGATTTTGGTTACTTTGGTTTTCGAATTTTCCCTGAGGAAAATATTCTTCTTCCATAAGAGCAATATTGGCCAAAAAGTCGTCAATATTGGGGAAGCTTTGCGCCACGCTAATTAATTCTTTAAGGTTTTCTATCCGGGAGAGATCTTCTTCTTTTTCTGGGTTGAGTTTTTCTAGGTAGCCGCTTTTTTCTAAGGCTAATTTCACCAATTTTGCGCTTTCCAGGTTTTGAGAGGGGTTATCTTCCTGAATAACTTTTTCCCATTTTCTCTTAATCCTTTTGCCAATTTTTTCGATTCTTTGCCAGGAAAGAGAATCTTCGGGATTAACTAAGGCGCGCAGGAAAGCCAGTATGTCTTTAATCTCCCGTCTTTCGTAAAAGCGGACGCCACCAATTAACTTATAATTAATGTTATAGTGGAGCAGGACTTCTTCTAAGATTCTTGACTGGGCATTAGTGCGGTAAAGGACAGCAATTTGATTATTTTGATAGCCTGACGTGGTCAGCTCAAGAATTTTTTCGGCGACAAAATGGGCTTCATCTTCTTCGGTATCGCCATTATAAAGATTAATTTTTTCCCCTTTCTTTTTTTGCGTCCAAAGATGGAGAACAGGATGGGAATGGTTTTGGGAAATAATGCCATAGGCGGCATCAAGGATGTTTTGGGTGGAGCGATAGTTTTGTTCCAAATTAATTACGGTTAAATTTGGAAAATCGTCTTTAAGCCGTAAAACATTGCGGTAATCAGCTCCTCGCCAGGAATAAATTGATTGGGACATATCGCCAACGACAAAAAGATTCTGATGGCGGGACGCGAGCGCTTTGGTGAGAAAATATTGGGCGGCATTGGTGTCCTGATATTCGTCAACAAAAATATATTGATAACGCTCTTGGTATTTGCCTAAAATTTCGGGGTGGTTTTGGAAAAGCCTAACTGTTTCTAACAGGAGATCATCAAAGTCTAGCGCTTGGGCAAGTTTTAATTCTTTTTGGTAAGAAAGGTAAAACTCGGCAGCTAACTCTTGGAAAGAATTGCGGGCGTATTGAGGATACTCGAAGGCCGAGATAAGTTCGTTTTTAGCCTGTGATATGGTGGCAAGAATCGAAGAAGGTTGATAATCCTGGCCTTTCTCTTTAAGAATTTTTCTTATTGCCGCCAGCTGGTCGGTTTCGTCCCAGATTACAAAGTGGGGAGAAAGGCCGATCGCTTCTGCCTCCCGACGCAAAACAGAAACGCAAAAAGCATGAAAAGTGCCGGTGAAGGGCAGACTTTGATTTGGCAGAAGTTTTTGTAGCCGTTCTCTCATTTCTTCCGCGGCTTTATTAGTAAAAGTGATACAAAGGATATTTTGGGGGTTAACTTTCTTCTCGCCGACAAGATAGGCAACGCGGTGGGTTAAAACACGAGTTTTGCCAGAGCCGGCGCCGGCCAAGACAAGCAAGGGGCCATTGCCAAAGATAACCGCTTTTTGCTGTTGAGGATTAAGAGAAGAAAACAAATGATTGGCCATATTACATGAATTTTTAATAGTAAAGACAGATTTTTTGATTAAATTTTAAACGATACTACAGAATTTTTAGTGCAAAGTGCAAATAGTAAAGATCAAAACCTAAATCAAAATTCAATCCGCCAGTCGGCGGATTAAATTTTTGTCTTTGGTCTTTGAGCTTGGTTTTGCTTTTTGATCTTTGCGTTTTAATATCGCTCTTCTATTTTGACTTTTAACTTTTTCATTTTGAATTTCCTGTTAGCTTCCTTTTTCTATTTTATAAACTACTGTCTTCCCCGCTTTAAAAATTGGCTTGCCTAAGCTTTCTAACCTTTCCGTGTCTGCTTGGGGATATTTTTCTTTCTCCAGACTGCCAAAGAAAATGTATTCCACCTGATAGCGCTTTAAGATTTCTTTTGCTTCTTCAATTGAGCCACTTTGGTAAACCTTTTCTACCTCGGTGGCGCGTTTTGCCGGCTCGTCATAGCCGCCTCGCCAAAGCCATTCGTGAACCAGCCAGCCCTGGATTGTCGGTAAACCGGTAAGGGCAGAAACACGATTGTAGTTAGTGTAGCTGTCACCTGAGGCTTCCAGAACCACCGGTTGGCCACTGATGTTTTCTTTTAGCCATAAAATTGCCTGATAGTCTTCGGGGTAACTTTTAGCCAGAAAATTTAAACCATAAAGACCATGGTAATTATCTAGGCCGATTTTTCCATAATAACCGGCGAGAGAAAAACAAGGATAGATAAGAAGAAGGGCGACCAACAAAGAAAAAAGAATCCCCAGGGAAACTTTAATTGCTTTCTGAGAAATAGCTCTAAGAAGGCGAAAAATAATAAAACCCACGGCGATCGTCATTAAGGCGTAGGCTTGGTAGGTAAACTTAAACATCGTATTAGCCCGATAGTAATCAGCGCTATAGATATCTTTGACATAAACTACCTCGGGTACTAAAAGAAGAATAAAGGCAGTCAGAAGCATGAAAAAAACAAAATAATCAACCGACTTTCTGTCTGAATTCTTAAAAAAGAAAATCGCAAAAGTAAGAGAGAAAAATAACAGCGCCCCCCAAAGGATTAAAAACTGGAAGGGGGGAGTATGAGTGTGGACTAGGCCAATTCCCTGAGGAATTTGGGTGAAATTTAAGTTGAAAGGAATGGTAAAAATAAACCAGGCAATCGCGAGAGTCAAAAGGCTTAAGCCGGTTTTGGCCAGTGGCCAAAACCGGGGATAACGGCGAAAAATCTTTAGGGGGAGAATTTTTTTGTTTTCTAAAAATAATAATAGGTTACCTCCAAGAAGGATTATCCCCAAAAAAAGGAGATAGATGGGGAAATCCCAGGCATTGGTCATATACATTAAAGACAAACTCAAAACGCAAAACGCAAATGGCAAAGATAAGGACTTCTTTTTTTTATTTTTTAAATTCAGGAAAAGGCTGAGGCTTAGGGCAAGGAAGGTAAGAACAAAAGGAAGATCGGAAACATGGCCGTGAAGATCGGCTACCACAAAAGAATAGGCGGGAAATTCGTGGATAGTTTTATCGTTGGTGGGGGGGTTATAGCCAATATAACGGGTAGCATCAGGGTACCAATATTTTTGGGCGCCATCTTTTAAAATATAGTAAGGGGTATGGAGGTTGCTGGCAAAACAGATGAGGAAAGCAGAAAGCAGGCCGGCAAGAAAGACAGTCTTTAGTCGTTGGTCGTTGGTCTTTGGTTGTTTTTTTTGGGCAAGGAAGCAGAGATTGCTGGTAAGAGAGAAAGTGAGGACAAAGGTAAAGGCAAAAAGAGTAGCGATCATCAGATTATAGGTAATGGCGGAATCAAGGCCGGAAAGTTTGGTTAAAAAAGCGGCTAAATAATGGCCATAGTAATAATAATTAATGGAATTACCGGCAAACCACATATCCTCTGGCGGGAAAAAGCGGCTTCTTAAGATACTATTTAAAAATCCATAGTCCATAAATTTTTCTAAAGACTGGATTTCCGGGTTATGACCCCGGATAAAGCCCCAAAAAAGAAGCGTTAAAAGGAAGATTAATTCCTCACCAAAAAAGATTAGCTTCAAGTTTTTCCCGGCTAGGTTTTTTTTAAGGGAGCTCTTTTTACTAAGAGAAATGGCCAAGATGATCGCTGTTCCTCCAAAAATAGTCAAAAGAGAAACCTGAGTAAAGGGGATAATTTTTAAATGAGCCAGAAACCAGTTAAAATAGCTTAAAACTCCTAATCCTAGTACCTTGGCAAAAAGGTAGCCACGGTCGTAAAAACGGGGAAAAATTTTTGCCGCCAGAGGCAAAAAAATAATCCCGATGCCAAAGAGAATAAACCACCAGTAAAGAGTAATTAAAAAATCGTTGATAATTATGGTTGACACTCTTAAATTATAACCTAAAAACTAAATTGTTAAATGATTAGATGGCAAATGGCCTAAAAAACTCAAAATGCAAATGTTAAAACTCAAATCTTTTCCCAAGATGTAGTTTTTCCCACATTTAAGCTTTGAGTTGCCCCGCCACGGCGGTATCTCGCCTTAGGCGGGACCATTTGCCATTTGAATTTTAAAGGGTCTAGACTAGCAGATGATACACTAAAGATAGCAAATGGATAGATCTAAACCACCAATTAGTAAATATTATCTTAAAAAAATTATTTCGTGTTTTTGTTTGGATCTAACCGTGACTCAGACTAGTCGGTTATTAGGCCTAAGCAGAAACACGGTTAATAAGTACTTTAACATATTTTGTCAGGCAATCTATTAGCATCAGACTCTTGAGAAGAAGAAATTCAGTGGTGAAATTGAGATTGATGAATCTTATTTCGGCCCAAAAAGAATTCCTGGCAGAGTCACCGAGAGAGGCCGAGGGATTCATGAGCAACCCCTCTTTGGTATCTTTGAGAGAAATGGTCGGGTTTATACCGAGATTATTCCTAACTGTCGTTTAAGAACCTTAAGGAAGATTATTACCGGTAAGATTGACCTTAAGAGCACCATTTACCCTGATCCTCGGAAAGGCGCTAATGGTTTAGTGGATGTTGGCTTTGATAAACACTATCGCATTAACCAATGCAAAGACGAGTTCTCCAGGAACGGTGTCCACGTGAATGGCTCAGAATCTTTCTGAGCCTTTACGAAATGGAGATTAACCAAATTTAAGGTTTAAGGGAGTCAAGAAAAACTTTCCTCTCCATCTAAAAGAATGTGAATGGTGATGGAGGAAGACCCCCCAAGAACTTAAGAAAAATCTCGAAAATCTGTTAAAGTGCTAGCCTAGGCCCTTATAAATTTTAGCTATCCGGTTTTAATTTTTATTAGCATAAAAATCAACTTCTATCCGTAATAGCGCTATCTATAGTAAATAGAGCAATAAACTTGTTATAATGGATAAAGCTAAGTTTACCAGAAAATGGAAAAAGAAAGAAGAATAATTAAAATCGGTTTTGATCTTGATGGGGTAATTGTTGACAAACCTCCTTTAATCCCTAAGGGCTTAATTGAATTTTTAACCAAAAAGCCGGCGAATTCTTCTCTTCATTTTCGTTTCCCCAAAAATTTTCTCGAGCAGTACGTAAGAAAATTTTCCCATTTTTATTTTCTTCGCCCTCCCCTGCGGCAAAATATCGATTTTATTAAAAGATTAAGTCCGAAGAATTATGAGCTTTATATCATCTCTGGCCGCTACTCTTTTTTAACATCAGAAACTAACATTTGGCTTAAAAAAAGAGGCCTGGAGGATCTTTTTGGGGCGGTTTTTATTAATTTAGGCAACGAGCAGCCGCATCTTTTCAAAGAAAGACTTATTAAAGATTTAGGCTTGGATTATTTTTTTGAGGATGACCCCGATACGGTTGCCTACCTTAACCAAAAAATTGGCAAGACAAAAATTTTTCTGGTGAGCCCAAAAGAGCCAGTGCCATTTTTTAACCAATGGTTAAATTAGTAAGAAGGGCCAGTTTCAGAACAACTTTTTTTCTGGCAGTAATTATTTTTTTGGGCCTTTTTCTTCGCGTCATTAACCTTGATAATAATCCGGCCGGTTTTTTCTGTGACGAAGCCTCGATTGGTTATAATGCCTATTCTCTTCTAAAGACTGGTAAAGATGAATACGGTGCCTCTTGGCCCCTTTTTTTTCGCGCTTTTGGAGAGTATAAAAGCCCGGTCTTAATTTATTCGGCGATAATTCCTATCTATTTTTTAGGTTTGAGTGAGAAAGCCGTTCGTTTGACTTCTGCTTTTTATGGTGTTTTGGAAATTTTGGCAATTTATCTTTTTGTTTCCTATTTGGAAGGAAAAAAGATAGCTTTGCTGGCGGCTCTTTTTCTAGCCGTTTCCCCTTGGCATCTTCATTTTAGTCGTGTTTCTTTAGAGGGATTAATGCCCTTTATTTTTTTTACCACGCTGGGAGCCTATTTCTGGCTTGCTTTTAGAAAAGAAAACAAAAATTTTTTTAAGGCGATTTTTTCTTTTGCTCTCGCTCTCTACTCCTACTTTCCCGCTCGCATTTTTATTCCTCTCTTTTGTGGCACCTTGGCCTTTTTGGCACGAAAGCAATTGTGGGAAAACAAAAGAAAACCTTTTTGGGGATTTCTTCTAGTTTTAGTTTTAATTTCTCCTCTGGTAATTCATACTTTTTTTGGTCCCGGTCTTGCCCGGTGGCAACAAGTAGTTGCCAAAAAATCATTTCTTGATCTTTTTAAATTGTATTGGGATCATTTTTCTTTTGATTTTCTTTTTTTCTTAGGTGACGCAAGCTTTCCCGGTCAGTTTATTAGCCGTCATTCTGTGGCTCATCGCGGCGAACTTTTCCTTATCCAAATGCCCTTTTTGATAATAGGTTTAATAATGCTTCTAAAGAAAAAAACCCTAGCAAGAGAAGTAATTGGCCCTTGGCTTTTTTTCTATCCGGTGGGGACACTTTTTACTCAAGCGCCAGGCCCACAAGCGACGCGATCAATTATTGGCGTTGTTCCTCTCCAGATTCTTTCGGCGATGGGGGTTGAGGCCGCTTTTAATTGGCTGAAAAAGAAAACGAAGAAGAAGTTAATTCTAGACTTAGTCAAGGGAATGGTTTTTTTGGCGATTGCTTTTTCTTTAATAGATTATCTTTTGGCTTATAAAAATTATCCTTTTTATTCTGCCGATTATTGGGGATGGCAATATGGCCCCAAGCCGATCATGAATTATTTTCTACGGGTTTCCTCGCAATATGACCAGTTAATAATGACAAATTCTTTTAATGCTCCCCAAATTTTTTTACATTTTTATGATCCTGCCGGTCGCTGCTCTTCTTGCCGAATAGGCGGCTTAGCGGATCTTAATCCTCAACGATCGCAGCTTTTTGCTATTAGAGCGGAGGAGGAGGAAGAATGGCAAAAAAGGGGCGTTCCCTACAAGATAAAAGACAAAATTTTTTATCCTTCTGGGCAGCTTGCTTTTTTGCTTATTGAACCTTTTGAAAAATGATTACTTGTGGATGATCATAGACGGTAAAGGCTTCATCCGCTCCTTGATCGGGGAAGGTAACCCACGGTTTACCAAATGGGGGAAAGCCAGGAGAGGAAGTAAATTCAGCTACTTTTTGCCAGCCCAGCTTTTGGCCAAAAAGATCTTGGTAGAATTGGGCGGTTTGGGGATAATGGTTTTTGTTTTGGCTGATCGGTTTCCAGGCACGGTTAGAAGAAAGAATTAGATAATCAGCCCTTTTAAGTTGCTCTTCTCTTGTTTCTTTTTTAGCCTCACTTTCTTCATCAAAGGGCTTGAGGGTTTCGATTTTATACCCCAAAGCCTCGTTATTTTTCTTGCTGTCTAAAGGAAGAGGCAAGCAATCATCCCAGTATTCGCAAGTTAAAGAAGAACCGGGAGGAACATTTTGATAGATCCATTCCGAGGCAGCAATGCGGGGGTGGGGTTGGAGATAAATCCGCAAGAAAGAAAAAGGCCAAAGAGAAACTAAAAAAACAATAATAATCTTTTCTAAGATTTGCCACGATTTCTTTTTGGGAAAGATTAAGGATGCTAAAGAATAGCCGCCAAGCAAGCAAAGGTGAGGGTAAATAGGTAAAAAGTAGCGAATAGTTTTATTAAACTGGCTTCCTTGGACAAGAAGTAAAAAAAGAACAAAAAACCAGGAAAGAAAAAGAGGCAGTCTTTCTTGTGGGGGAATTTTTTTTCTCCGGATTGGGATCAAAAAAACAGCCAAAAAGGCAATGGCCCCTAAGGGAATCCCTAGCCCGTAGAAAATAATATTTTTAAGAGGGAAGAGGATGGGGGTGGTGCCAAACCATTGCAGGGCGGGAGGGAAATAAAAATTGGGAGTGTTAATGAGCCTTTGGTTTTCTAAAAGATTTTGAACGAATTGGGGGTTTGGAGTAAAAAAGCCTAAGAAAGCGTAGGGTTGGCAAAGACGAACAGTTAACAAAAACGGAAAGAAAAAAATCGAAAAATCGGTAAGGAGTTTTTTAAAATGGGTCTTGTTTTTAGCGAAGAGAAAAATAGCTACCACCGGAGCAAAAAGAAGGGCAGTAATTTTTGAGGCTAAGGCAAGTCCTAAGGCAACACCGGCAAAAGATAGAAAACGTTTTTTCTCGGGAGAATAATAATTCTTAATAAGAAACCAAAAACAAAGGAAGAGAAAAAAATTTAAGAAGGGATCAACAGTAAAGAAATGGGCTAACTGGATAGGCAAAACGGCAAGGCTATAGAAAAAAGGCGCCCAAAGCCAGTTTTTGCCGGCCAGAAGCTTTTTGGCAATCAAGGCCACCAAAAAAAGAGTCCCCAAATCGGCGAAAACAGCTAAGGTTCGGCCTAAGATATTAAAGCCGTTATAGCTGTTTTGATTGAAAATAAGGGCGATCTTTTTATTTAAAAAGAGCGGCAAGGTGCCATAAACAAAAAAAGGATAACCTTGGTTATAAGGGTTGAGAGGGGAAGAAGAGGTATCAAAGTATTCTTTTAAGCTTTGAGGCCAGGCAAGGTCGTGAGTAACCATTGCCAAAAATCGTTCGTCGGGATGAAGCATTTGCCCCTGATCCCAGTTTAAGTTCACAAAGCGGAAGATAGCGCCCGAGAGAAAGATAAACAAAGAACAGAGAACGATAAATTTTCTCTTTTTAACCATTTATTCAAATAATAATTTGCCGTTGGGAATTAGAGTTTGTTTGGGATTTGTAATTTGTTATTTGAGATTTCTTTATGATCTTGAGTTGGATTGAAATGCCACCTTATAAATTTATATTGGTCATTTTATAAGCATTTCCTGATAAGTGAGGGAAGAATAAGCAGCCTCTTTTTGATAAATCCTAATCACCGGATGATCGAAAACTGACCAGGTCTCTTCGGCTTTCTCATCGCTTATTTTCCCCGGGTAGGGATTAAATTGCTTTAGCGGAGTAAACCCTAATTGGCCGGAAAAAAGAAGCTGGTAGTAGCGATTGGTTTGAGGAAATTCTTCGGGTAGTCTTTGATGATTTAAAAAAACACGGCGGCTGGGGATAACCAAAAAGTTAGCCTCAGATAGACCCTGGCTTAATTGGGATAATTTCTCTGGATTTTTCTCAAGAGAGTAGAAATCAAAATCGATTGTTTTTAATGACGAAGAGGGACATTGAGGAAAAGGAACGACGTTGCCGCTTTCGGAAAGAATGACGGTGTTTTGGGGTAGGTTTTGGCAGAGCCATTCCGAGGCGCGTGTTCTAATATCTTTTTGAAAGAAAACTGAGGCGAGGAAAAAGCAGCCGGGCAAGATGGTTAAACCCACAAGAAAAAACCAAACTGCCTTAGGGAGATTTTGGAGCTTCTGGAAAAAATAGGTGGCAAAAAGAGGGGCAAGGGGGAAAAGGGGCGCCATAAAACGAGTCCACTTAACAAATAAGTGGCCATTATAGAGAAAATAAGTAAGAGCGGAGACAATAATAAGGAGCCAAGGCAAAATGGACGAACGAAAAGATTTTTTGGTTAATTCCCGGCAAGTTTTGACCAAAATAAGGCTGAAGCCAATAAGAGAAGCTAAAAAATGAGGAAGGCCTAAGGCGTAAGGGAAAACTTTTTGCAATTGAAAAAGATAAGGAAGCGTTTTTAGAAACTGGCGGGTATAAAAGACGGGAATTTTTCCTTGAGCCACTCCTATCTCATATTTTAGCGTTGACCATGATTGCTCGTGGTTTAAGAGGAGATAAGGAGAGAAAATAATGGCGATAACGATCATATTTATTATTAATAATAGCGGCCATTTCATTTCTTTTATATATTGTATTAACGATTTCCTTTTTTCTTTAATAAATAATAGTAGCCAGGCTGTTAAGGGAGCGGCTAAAAAAATAACGCCGGAAATTTTTGTTGCCACCGCCAAACCGCAAGAAAAAGAAGCTAAAAATAAATGCTTTTGGTGTTTTTTCTCCAAAAAGAGGAGGCTTTGGTAAAGAGAGAAAAGAAAGAAAAAGATAAGCCAAGATTCGGTGGTGCCAAAGTGCGCCGCCTGGATTAAACCGGGGGTAAAAGCGGCCAGAAGAGGGGGAAGAAGAGATAATTTTTTAGAGAAAAATTTTTTGGCCAAGAGAAAAACTAACCAGACGCTTAAAACACCAAGAAGAGCAGACCAAAAGCGGAGGGTTAAGACCGCTTCAGGAAAGGTAATCGTTGTTGATGGCGAGAATCTTAGCCAGTAATAAATTTTTAGGCTAAAGAAGGCAAGATAAAGTGGCAATTGGCCGTAGGCATAAAACTGGGGGTCCATCTTTGGCCAGGAAAGCCGGGATAACGCCTGAGCCATATTATTCTCGTCAGGATGGTAAAAACTTCCCTCTCCCCAGCCGAGATTGAAGAATCTTAAAAAAAAAGAGAGGACTAAAATTAATAAGAAACTGATCTTTCCTTTTTTTTCAGAAGACATAAATAAGAAAAACGACAATTATCCCCCATCCCAGAACAGCGAAGAGGGTCAGCCTGTCGTTAATAAAAGCTTTTTCTGGCTGTTCGCCCTCTTGTTTAAGATAAACCAATTGGGCGTAGCGCATAATTCCAAAAATAACAAAGGGAATGGTGACCATCAACCATTTTCGTTCTAAGGCTTGGGGATAGTTAGCCAAGAGGAGGCCAAAAACTTTTTCATTAAATTCTACCGGTTGAGCGGTGAAGGTAAAAAGAGAATAGGAAAGGAGGGTGGCATTGGCAAAGGTAGAAAAGTAGAAATTAAGTAGGCCTTGCTGGTATTGGAAAAGAGCGGGGCGGGTTTTTTTGCCCTTCTGGGCAACCAGTTCGGATAAACGTTTGCCTGTGGCCACAAAAAGGGAGAGAAAAATTACCGAGAGCATTAGCCAGATGGGGATATGGTAACCGGTAAGCACTTCACCAGCAAAAACGCGGAGGGAAAAGGAGGCGGCAATACCCAAGATGTCAAAGATGGCGCGCTTTTTGAGGGCTAAAGAGTAAGTCAGATGGAGGAGAACAAAGGCAAGAGAAAGAAAGAAGAAAGATTGGTTTAAGAAGATTGCTGCGCCGAGAGAGACGAAAACCAAGAAAACAGCGGCCCTCGCAGCGAGATCTTTTTTTAATTCGCCGCTGGCAATAGGACGATGTTTTTTGAGAGGATGTTGGCGGTCATGGGGGGCATCAAGGATATCATTAAAGAGATAAGAGGCGGAGGAAAGGCCGCAAAGAATAAAAAAGCCGGCCACACTTTGCCCAAAAAGAAAAGGGTCAAAAAGCTTACCGTTAAAGATAATCGCCGCAAAGATGGCTAAGTTTTTAACCCACTGAAAAGGACGCAAAGAGATAAATAGTGGCTTTATGTTTTTAGTCATCGACAGAAAAGTAATTTGTTGGCTTAAAGAAAGATGAAATCAGGTCA